>CAZZVF010000169.1:0-6945 GCA_964657355.1 uncultured Buchnera sp. | reverse complement strand
CATGCCCCGCTTGACGCATGCACTTGCGTCATCGGGCGCATGACGGGGTAAGCCGGTGATGAAACGAGGGTATTGACCCGCAAGCGCATGGCCACGGGTGCCGAGTGACGGCTAAACCATGCCGCACATGCGCCCGCCTTCCCTCAGCCCTCGCCGAATGCGGCAAGCCCGCGTGCTGTCGCGGCGCTGGCAGCGCCGTGCCGTGTTCGTCATCGGCGGCGGCGCGGTCGGCGTCGCAGCCGTCCTGCTCGCCCTCGCGGCGGACCGGGCGGGAGACGCGTTCCAGGCGCTTGCCGGCCGGCTACCCTTTGCGGTCCTGTTGCTGACGCCTGGCGGATTTGCCGTGTCCTGCTGGTTGTCGCGGCGCTATTTCCCCAATGCCGGCGGCAGCGGCATCCCCCAGGTGATTGCCGCGATGCATCTGCCGGGCATGGCAGCGCGCGAGCGCCTGGTGTCCTTGCGCCTCGCCGCCGGGAAGATGGCCCTGCTGCTGGTAGGGCTGCTGTGCGGCGCCTCCATCGGACGCGAGGGGCCGACCGTGCAGGTCGGCGCGTCGATCATGTTCGCCATCGGGCGGCTGTCACCGCGACGCCAGCCGGGCCTGCTGCTGGCCGGTGCCAGCGCCGGCGTGGCGGCCGCCTTCAACACGCCGCTGGCCGGCATCGTCTTCGGCATCGAGGAGCTGAGCCGCTCTTTCGAGGCACGAACCAGCGGCATCATCCTCGGCGCCGTCATTGCCGCCGGCATCACCTCGTTGTCGCTGCAGGGCGACTACACGTATTTCGGAACCACCGGTGCCGTGCTGCGCGGAGCCCTCGAAGGCTGGCTTGCCGTACCGGTCCTCGGCGTGCTGGGCGGCCTGCTCGGCGGCGGGTTCAGCCGCATGCTGATCCTGTTCGGCGCCGGCCTACCGGGCAAGGCGGGTGCCCTCATCAAGCGACATCCCGTCGTGTTCGCCGCCTTGTGCGGCCTGATCGTCGCGGTGTGCGGATGGGCGTCGGGAAACGCGGTGTTCGGGACCGGCTACGCACAGGCGCGCGGCCTGGTGCAGGGCCATGCGACGGTGCCGCAAGGTTTCGCGGCGTTGAAGCTCGTCGCGACGCTGGCCTCCTCCATCAGCGGCATTCCCGGCGGCATCTTTGCTCCCTCGCTCGCGGTCGGCGCCGGATTGGGCAGCAGCGTGGCCGCCCTGCTACCCGGCGCCCCGGCCCAGGCCCTCGTTGTACTCGGCATGGTGGCCTATTTCTCGGGCGTGGTGCAGGCGCCGATCACCGCCTTCGTCATCGTGACGGAGATGACCAACGATCACGCCCTCGTAGTACCGCTGATGCTCGCCTCCATCATCGGCTACGCGACGTCGAAGCTGGTCTGTCCGGCAGGCGTCTATCATGCACTGTCGCTGAACTTCGTGGCCGCTCCCGAGGAGCCAGTTCATGGGGCCGGGAAGTCGGATGCCACTGCCTTGTGATGGTGTATGGCTGCATTGTGTCGGATAGTGATATTCGATGATGTGGATTGCCATGGCGGCAGGGTTGCAGGACGGGCGGGCGGGATTGCCGCTCGACAAGAATCCTTACGCGCCCGGGACCGAAGCCGCTTCCATCTGGGAAGCTGGCTGGAACATCGCGACCAACAGGGTCGACCTCCAGGGTGCCCAGGGTTCGACCGGCCAGGGCGGCTCGCCGGCCTCCCGGCACGGAGATGATTCCTCAGCGCCTTAAGGGGCTGACCGAGGTAGGGCGATTGAAGGGCTCGCGCCGCTGAAAATTGCGGATCAACCGGCGCCGTTCCATTCGCGCGCCTGAGTTTCCTGCCGCAGGCGAAGGCGGCGGAAATCGAGTGCCAAGAACAGCGCGTCGAGATCGGGCGTAGCGCTTCGGGCGAGTGGCAGCGTGCTCTGCGCTTCCTCGGTGAAGCGGGTGCGGACGATGTCGGTGTCCTCCAGGTAGGCGGCTTGCCACCATTCCAGAATGAGCGGCTTCGCCCGGGTGAGCGCCTGCGCCGAGACGATGCGCTCGGCCTTCTTGTGCCGGTTGATCGCCTGCGTGGAAGGAAGCAGATTCCAGAGGTCCTCACACGGCCATGCGGACCAGGGCAGACAGTGATCCACGTCGAATGCCTGCGCGCTCAGGCGACTACCTGACCAGACGCATCTCAGCACCTCCCCTTGAGCCAGCCGCCGTCTGGCGATGTCGCGAACGAAGTTGGTGTCGCGTTTCGGCTCGAGCCATTCCAGCGCATGCAGGATTTCGTCGGTCGTGACAGGCCTGCCGAGTTTGGTGGCGTAGCCTTTGGTGAGACGTATCCATTCTGCAATGAGCATCGGCTCGATCCATGCGGCCATGCGCCTCAACACGTTCCAGATGTTCAGTGGCACCTGCGTGACGCCGAACTGCCAAAAGAACTCCTGGTCGAGCACGACGCTCCCTGATGGTTTTGGCAGCCGCCCAAACCTGGTCGGGAACACCGGCGAATTGTCGGCGAATGTGAGGTGTGTCGCAGGCATCGCTGCGATGAGCCTGGCTGCGTCGGCCAGCGCCAGGCGCAAGGCGTCCGCGAGCGCGCCCGCGAACACCATACCCGGCCGAAGATCCTGCGGAGCGACTGCGCGCAAGGCTCGGAAAGCATCCTTCACAAAGCCCATCGTCTCGCCGGACCGTTGCGGCAGGCCGCGTTCGACGAGCGGCTTGAACATGCGGATCCAATAGAGCGCGATCAGGCCGAGCGGGAGTTCGACGAAATCCGCACCCTCGCGCGCCACGTTCGGCGAGCCGTCGGCGATGCGCGCAATGCTGCGGAGCAGCGCCAGCTTGTAGGTCGCGGATTTTTCCTGGTTCAGGATGACGCCGCGCAGCAGTGGCAGCGCACCGGCGCCGTCATCCGGCAAATCGAGCACAAGCGTCTGCCAGCGCACGTCGATCCGTCCACCGAGATCGTCGGCAAAGTCGGTGGCGACACGAAGTGCGAGGCCCATGTCGAGGCCAAGCCGTTCCACCTCGTTGGCGCTGACCGGCCACATTGGGCCATGGTCGGCACCTGGCCCATGGCGCAAGGTGACGACGAGGCGGCCGCCCGGCTTGAGCAGGGTCGCGATCTTGCGCATGGCGCGTGCACGGTCATCGGGTGGAACGTGCATCCAGACGCCACTGAGCCAGACCAGATCGAAGGCGAGGCCGTGACTGTGCACCGCGGACAGGGCGGGCAAGCTGTCGTCGATCCAGCGGATTCGGTCGGATACATGCGTTCGCCTGGCATTGTCGCGCATGAAGGAGGCGGGTTCGACCGCTATGACGTCCCAGCCTCGCGCGGCAAACCAGGCCGCATCCCTGCCGCTGCCGGCTCCGATGTCGAGCATCAAGCCATGGACCGAGGGAAGATACGGGAGAGACCCGCGATGGATATCCTCGAAGCCGAACGCTTCGTAGGCGGCCGCGAACTCGCGAAAGCCGCGGTTGTAGGGCGCGATGCTGTCCCAGCTCACGCCGGTGACCGGCGCCCGGTCGCGACTTTGAGGCTAGTGAATGGACGGGTGGTGTGACAGCTCACACCACCCCGTTAGCATGCGAACGTCGGCAATCGTATCAGTATTGCGGGTAGGACCCCGGGTATGGCGCTCCGCCATAGGGCGCCGGCTGGTAGCCTGGAGGTGGCGCATACGGGTAAGGGGCATACCGCGGAGAGTAGGCCTGAGCGGCATAGTTGCCAGGCGGAACCTGCGCGTAACCCGAATACTGGCCGTGTGGGGAAGGCCGGGCATAGTTTTGCCCGTAGTGCCGTTGGGTGGCGGGTCGGTCTAGCTGAGCTTCGTTCAGGCGATCGACCTGAGAGTCGCCGGTATCGTTGCCGGCATCCACCCGTGGATCGATGTTGGCGTATGGTGTCCGGGCATTCGCAGCGTCCGCATGGACCGGGACGGCGACCCATGCGCCGACCGAAGCTGCGATCAAGGCTCCTTTGACCATCATGTTTGTCTCCTGATCTATCGGAACCGTAACGCGGCTGCGGGGACACGGATGCAACAAGGCATTCCGCCCTCACCGCTTTCCGGGCAGCACGTTCGCGAGCAACTCACGGGCGCTGTTCTTCAGCACGCTGCCGAGTTCCGGTTCGCTTGCCATCATGCTGGCGAAGTTCTTCGCGTCTTTCAGGGTGATATGCGGCGGCAGCGGCGGCACATTCGGGTCGGTGTAGATGTTGAGGATCACCGGGCGATCGGCCGCGAGCGCCTCATCCCAGGCAGCGCCGATCAAGTCCGGATCACGAACCACGATGCCCTTGAGGCCGAGCAGTTCGGCATAGGTGTGATACGCCATGTCAGGGATCGCCTGCGTCGACTCTGTCTTACCCGCGCCGAGCTGGATGCGTTCTTCCCACGTGACCTGGTTCAGATCCTGGTTGTTCAGCACCATGACAATGAGATGCGGGTTCGACCACTGCCGCCAATACTTGGAAATGGTTATCATGACGTTAAGGCCGTTCATCTGCATCGCACCGTCGCCGATGAACGCGATGACGGTGCGTTCAGGAAAGGCCATCTTCGCAGCCACGGCATAGGGCGTTGCCGAACCGAGCGAGGCGAGGCTGCCCGACAGCGAGCCCTTCATGCCGCGGCGCATCTTGATGTCGCGGCCGTACCAGTTTGCGACCGAACCGCTATCGCCGGTGAGGATGCAGTTGTCCGGCAGGCGGGGCGACAATTCCCAGAAAACACGCTGCGGATTGATCGGGTCGGCCGGCTGCATGGCGCGGTGTTCGAGCGTTTTCCACCAGGCCGCGACGGTCTTTTCGATGCCCTGACGCCAGCCGTCGGCGGCCTTCTGGCCGAGCATCGGCAGCAGCGCGCGCAGGGTGGTGGCGCTGTCGCCGATCAGGTTGACCTCCATCGGGTAGCGCAGACTGGTCATCGTGCCGTCGATGTCGATCTGCACGCCGCGGGCACTGCCTGGCTTGGGCAGGAATTCGCTGTAGGGGAACGTCGATCCGACCATCAGGAGCGTGTCGCAATGCTGCATCATGTCCCATGAGGGTTCGGTGCCGAGCAGGCCGATGCCGCCCGTAACGAACGGCAGGTCGTCCGGAACCACTGCCTTGCCGAGCAGGGCCTTTGCCACGCCGGCCTGGAGTTTTTCGGCAACCGCGATCACTTCATCGGTTGCCGCAAGCGCACCGGCGCCGACGAGAATAGCGACTTTATTGCCTGCGTTCAGCACCTCCGCGGCCTTGCGCAGGGTGCTCTCCTCGGGCAGCAGGGCGGGTCCGGCATAGCCAGTTCCCGTGTGCGTGGTGCCGTGCACCATCGGCGGGTCCTCGTAGGCAAGGTTTTGCAGATCGTTCGGCAGGATCACGCAGGTAACGGTGCGCCTGGTGCTCGCGATGCGCACGGCGCGGTCGATCAGGTGGCGCACCTGCGAGGGAACGCTGGCCATGGCGACGAAATCGGCTGCCACATCCTTGAACAGGGATGGCAGATCGACTTCCTGCTGATAATGCGCGCCGATTGCCGAGCGGGCTTGCTGGCCGATAATGGCGACGACCGGAACGTGGTCCATCTTGGCGTCATACAGGCCGTTCAGCAGATGGATCGCACCCGGGCCCGATGTTGCATAGCACAGCCCGACTTCGCCGGTGAACTTGGCATGTCCGGATGCCATGAACGCTGCCATTTCCTCGTGGCGCACCTGGACATACTGCATCGTGTCCCGGGCCGCCTCGAGTGCGACGTCGAGGCCCCCGACGCCGTCGCCCGGATAGCCATAGACGCGCTTGATGCCCCACTCGTTCAGGCGATGCCAAACGAAGTCGCTGACGTTCATGGCCATGGCAAGCTCTCCGCGCGTTCGCGTGGACTACGCGGCGGGAGACGCGTTGTTCCTGGGCGGTCCGAATCGCCTACAGCATGGCGAGAATGGTCGCCGGCAGTTCCTTGATGGCCTGCTTGTCGCCGCCGACAATGACGACGGCGTTGGTGCCTGCGGCCTGTTCGCCCGGAAAGGCTTCCCGAACGGCCGATACCGCGTCCGCGTTGAGGTAGATTGCTGTTCCGTCAGGCGCTGTGAGCGACAACATCCTGACGCCCGCAGCAATGAACTTTACGTTCATCGACGCGGCATTTTCCGTCGATGCTTGAATGCCGCCGGCATAGTCGACCTGCGTGTGGGTCACACCGCTCAAATCGGGTGCGCTGCGGACGATCCGGCTGATGGTTGCGGCCACGATGCGGCAGGTGCCGGTGCCGTCCGGAAACGGGATATCGACGATGCGGGCCACGACGACGCCTCAATGTTGTCCAGGCCTGCATACCGCGAATTCGATACGAAGCGCGACGACCTTTCGGGCACGGCGGACTTGAAAGGGAAGAGTGATTTTTGCCAGGGTTGCGGTAGGAGTCGCCTATGATAGCATGTTCGTTGGGGGGCGTTTTTCATATGAGCCTCAGCATTGTGGGATTGAGCCTGCGTGACCTCGAATACGCAGCTGCGGTGGCACACACCCGGCATTTCGGCAGGGCGGCCGCCAGTTGCGGGGTCAGCCAGCCAGCACTCAGCGAGCAGATCCGCAAGCTCGAGGCGCTGCTGGGAGTTACGTTGTTCGAGCGGGCCAGACAGGGCATTCAGCTCACGCCACAGGGGGAAATGCTCATCCGGAAGGCGGAGCGCATCCTCGCCGAGGCGCATGGCCTGATGGAAATGGCGCGCGGCGCCACGGGACCTTTGTCCGGACCCCTGCGGCTTTCGGCCATACAGACGCTGGGACCTTACTACCTGCCGTTTCTTCTGAGGCACGTCAGGGCCGATTATCCCGACCTGTCGCTGCGCCTGGCAGAGGGCCAGACCGACGCCCTGCTTGACGAGTTGCGCAGTGGAGCCACCGATGCGGTGCTTGCTGCGCTGTCGCTGCCCGATGATGGGCTGGTGATCGCTCCCTTGTTCCGGGAGCCGTTTGTAA
>CAZZVF010000168.1:0-7002 GCA_964657355.1 uncultured Buchnera sp. | reverse complement strand
GCCACCGCCGCCGCCGAAGAAGCCGCCCGTGCCGCCGGATGTCGGGACCAACACCGGGCTGCATTTACCTCGTTATGCGGCGCTCAAGACGGACGATGCGAATATGCGGTCCGGTCCCGGCGAGCGATACCCGGTGATCTGGCAGTATCAGCGGCGCGATCTGCCGGTGAAGATCGAGCGCGAGTTCGACGTCTGGCGCCTGGTCGAAGACATGGACGGGATCAAGGGATGGCTGCACCAGGCGACACTGACCGGACGCCGGACGTTCGTCGTGATGGGAACGAACGACCGGACGGTGCGTGCCGAAGCCAGCGAGACCGCCGAGCCGGTTGCAGTGCTGAAGCCGGGTGTCATCGGGCGGCTGCGCGCGTGCGATGCGACGGCTGCTTGGTGCCAGGTGCAGGTCGGTGACTATCGCGGCTGGCTGAAACGGGAGGAGTTCTGGGGGATAGACACGAGCGAGGCGGTTCAGCCATGAGGCTGAGAGCGGCCACGTTCTGCCGTGGCCCGGAGAGAAGATGAGTCAGATCAAGCCAGCCGTCGTGCTGCCGCAGCGCCTGCTTGCGAACGCCCGCATTCTGGCTGAACGCGCCGACATTCTGCCGTTGCTACCGAAGGATGCCGTCATCGTCGAAGTCGGCGTGGCGATGGGAGATTTCAGCACGAAGTTCCTAGAGATGTGTCGCCCGAAACTGTTCATCGCGATCGACATTTTCACCATGCATGAATACCCGACCATCTGGGGCCGCTCGCGCGCGGAGGTCTTCGGAACACGGACGCACGTGGAGATGTACCGCCACAAATACGCCGCTGAAATTGCCGGCGGCCGCGTGCGGGTGATGCACGAAGACAGCAAGGCGGCGCTGGAACGGCTCCACGATGCCAGCGTGGATGTCGTCTACCTGGATGCGGAACACAGCTACGAGGCGGTCAGCAGCGAACTCGCGATCATTGCCCGGAAGATCAAACCGGAGGGCTGGATCGTGTTGAACGACTATATCATGAACGATGTGGACAACAGCTTCTCGGCGTATGGAGTTATCCAGGCGGTGCACCATTTCATGGTGCGGGAAAACTGGGAAATGGCGTATTTGGCGCTCCATCCGCATATGTACTGCGATGTCGTATTGCGGAAAGCTGGCTGAGCCGCAAAGAGCTTTCCGCCTGGCGTGATGCTATTTTCTGGCCAGGGCGTCGATCAATGCGGGCCTTCCGGCGGGCCGACGCCGGTCACGAGATTGAAGGACGGCGTGCATTTAAACAGGCCACTCCTACCTCTTGTCTCGTCGTGGAACAGTTTTCCGGCACTGCCCTTGCCGGCGAGTCTGTAGAGCGCCGGGTTCAGGAAGCCGACCGGCGGCAGCCCTGCTGCAGCGGCCTGCTGGTTGGCCAGTGCGACGAAGCCGGCGAGGATCGGCGAGGCGAAAATGGTTCTGCCATAGCCACCGGCGCAGGTGCCGTTGGCGCAGATGTAGTTGTCGGTGTTCGCGTCGCCGCCGATGTTTGGAACGTTGCGCAACGTCTTGGACCCGCCATTGGCGCTGTTGACGAAGGGCAGCTGTAGGGTTCGATCTTGATCGATTTGTCGAGCGAAGGTCCGCCGGCGCTCCCGGACCAGGCGGTCTCGTGCTTCCATGTAGCGTCAGGACCTTTGGTGACGAGATCGGTGCCGCCGACCGCGGTGAAATTGGCGGAGCGCGCGACGATGGTCATGCTGTTCTGAGCGAAGAGCGCGTTCGCTGTGTCGTAGTCGGATTGCGATGGCTCGTAGCGCTCGGTGAAGGCTGCGACCGACAGATATGGCGGTAGGAGGGGTTTGCCGTATCGTAGAGATCGCGCAGGAAGGCGCCGAGGCCGGCTTCGTCGCGCAATGGCAGGGCAACGGCGAGTAGCAGGCGCTGGTTTGGAGACGGAGTGCCTACAAGGGCCCCGCTATGCTGCGGGACATGCGCTGAGAGCAGCGGCCGGGGATCCGCATCGGCGGTTGAAGCAGCCACCAACCCGGCGATCAGTGCGGAACTGTAAATGGCAAACGCCTTGCAACGGGCTTGATGCGCAATCTCCTGCCGGACGATCCGGCGGGGAGACGCTAACACGGATGCAATGCGCGGAAAGGGTTCGGGTTAGCTCAAGGCGCGTGTGTTCAAGATTGCAGCACGCCCAGCCTCCGTTCCGTAGGCGAGCGACGTTCCGGCGGGATGCCAGGCAATGGCAGAGATTGGGTCGCTGCTGCCGTGCTGACCGGCGGTGGTCAGCCGGTGCACGCTCCGGGTAGCGATGTCGGCGAGCAGAACGATGCCGTTCGAATATCCGGCAGCCACCACGTCAGCGGTCGGATGCACCGCGCATCGTGTGCACAGCACGCCTTCGATCTGCGCCAGTTCGAGCGGCGGCTTTCCCATCGGGCCACCACCGAAGAACGGCCACAGCACTATGGAGTCGGCGCCCGAGCTCGCCAGCCAACGGCCATTCCGCGTGAAGCCGATGCTGTCGCTTTTTGCGGGATAACCGCTCATGCGCATGTGGTGACCGTCGGCAAGCCGCCAGCCGTGCAAGGCGTTTTCCTGCATTGCGGTGACGAGGGCTTCGCCTGCCGGATGCAACGCGACGCCGGTGTGACTGCCTTTCCATTCGAGCAGGCGTGGCGTGTCGGTCTTTGTAGTGACGAACCAGAGCGAAGCGCCGTTGTAATGCGAGGCTGCGAGGCGTTTGCCTTTCGCATCGAATGTCAGGCCGGTGACCGTCGACGGATGCGGCAGGCTTTTCAGCTTCGTGCCGGCGCCGTCGAAGAGATGCGCATTCTTGCCTGCGCTGCACGCAACGACCGAACTCTTGCCGTCGTGGAAAGTCGTGATGTGCTCCACCCATTTGCCGCCAAAACTGGCAAGCTCAGACACGCTGCCGTCGGTTTGAATGCGCACGAGGCGGCCGTCATCTCCGCCGGTGATGAAGCCCGAACGGGAGGCATCCTGTGCCAATGCGAGAACCGCGCCTTCATGCGCTTCGATCGTTGCCCATTCTTCGGGCGAAGCTGAGGAGACGATCCGCAGCGTGCCGTCGCCCAGGCCGAATGCCACGTGCGAGCCGGACCGGTCGAAGCTGATGCCGACGACGTGCGCGCCGAGATCCCGGGTCGGATTTTGCTCGAGGGTCGCGGTCCCGCTCAAGACAGCACCTGGCACGCCTCGAAGCCGCGTCGGAGTTGTGGACGATTGAGGTCGCGGCCGATGAAGACCAGGCGGGAGATGCGTTTCTCGTCGTCTTTCCATGGCGCCACGAAGTCGCCGTCGGCGATCATGTGCACGGCCTGGAAGGCAAATCGCCTGTTTTCGTTCGGGTAGGAGAGAATGCCTTTTGTGCGCAGCAGGTCGGCACCCTTTTCCTGCAGCAGGTTGCCCATCCATTCTTGGAATTTCTGTGGACTTACCGGACGCTGGACTTCGACGCTGATGCTTGTGATTCCTTCGGTGTGGCCGTGCTCGCTGTCTTCCAGGAAGTCGGGATCGAAGGCGAGAATACGGTTCAGGTCGAATGCGCCGAGATCGAGAAGCTCGGTGACGGGAACATCGCTTTTCGTGGCGCGGTGGATGCGCGCGAGGCTGTTTATCGAGCGGATCCGCGCCTCGGCCTGCTCGAGTTCATCCGGGGTGACGAGATCGAGCTTGTTCAGCACGATGACGTCCGCGAACGCGACCTGGGCTGCAGCTTCGGCACTGTCGCCGATGCGGGCTGCGAAGTTCTTCGCATCCACCACGGTGACGATGGCGTCCAGCCTGGCTTTCGTACGGATGCCGTCATCGACGAAGAAGGTCTGTGCCACGGGAGCAGGGTTGGCGAGGCCCGTCGTCTCGATGATGATGCCGTCGAATTTCTTCGAGCGCTTCATCAGGCCGCCGACGATGCGGATGAGGTCGCCGCGCACCGTGCAGCAGACGCATCCATTGTTCATTTCGAACACTTCCTCGTCGGCGTCCACCACGAGATCGCCGTCGACGCCGAGTTCGCCGAACTCGTTGATGATGACGGCGTAACGCTTGCCGTGATCCTCGGTGAGGATGCGGTTGAGCAGCGTGGTCTTGCCGGCGCCAAGGAAGCCGGTGAGCACGGTCACAGGGATTAGGCCAGCATTGGGTGCGATGGGCAGCGCGGTCGTTGCGGCTTGTTGCGTATCTGGCATGACATTCCTCTGCCCCGGGGAAGGGCGCAATCTGACTGGAAGGGGCGATATAGGCGGTGTTCAGGCGGGATGCAGCACCCCGGCTCGCACGGCCGACGCCCGTATTTGGGCGAGCCGATCGCGCGCGGCGGGCGCGTCGAACTGGCGGGCCTGTGCGGTGCCGGCCTCCGCTACCGCCATCCGGCAGTGCCGATCGCTGCAGAGCGCGAACAGTGCCTCCTCGAGTGCACCCGGCGGATCGGGCTGCGCGACGACCGCGGCGTTGCCTGCCACTTCCGGGAGGCCGCCGCGATCCGAGCAGACGAGGGCGGCCCCACAGGCCATGGCTTCCAGTGCGGTCATGCCGAAAGGCTCGGCCCAACGGCTGGGGACGGCTACGATGGCGGCCCGGCTCATGCTGTCGAGCACCTGGGCATGCGGCAGGTAACCTCGCAACTCGATGCCTGCCTTGATGGCGCGCGGGTAAAGGTCTCGCTCGAACGCGGTGACGCGGGCGTTGGAAGTGAAGCGGTCGGAGCCGATGATTTCCGCCCGCCAGCCAGGGAGCCGCGGCAGCACCGCGGCGCAGGCCCGGACAAAGGCGTCGGCTCCCTTGTCGGCCACGATACGGCCCGCGAATACTATGGTCTGTTCGCGGCGTTCGCGCGGGAGGGCCGGCGGCAGGTCCGTCCATTCGATTGCGTTTGGCGACACCATCGGACCGGGCAGGCCAGGACGCACTCCTTCCATGAAGCGGCGGCGGAGATGTTCCGATACGCAGACGACAGTCATCCGCCGCAGCAGCTGCTCCCGTTCAGCCGGATTCCTGGCCATGCGCATGCCCTGCGGATCGTTGTGCAAGAACAGGATGAGGGGCGTGGCCGGGTTTTCCTCGGCCAGATGCAGAGCCAGGTTGGCGCGATTATGAACCTCGATAAGGTCGGGCGCTTCCCGCCGTATAACGCGGGCAACACCTGCCATGTAGCGCTCTGCTCGGCCGAATGGCGGCCACAGGACATTTGCCGCCGGAATGAAGGTGCGGCCGGAGAAGCAGAGAGTCCCCATCGCCTGACCGACCACGAGGTCTTCGCGGCGTCCGAGCCGGTGGACAAGCAGGCCGATCGCACCGACTGCCTGGGGCGAGAAGCCTTAGCGCGGCGGCAGGACGGTGACGACGCGAGGGTGCTCGCCTGTCATCTGCCCCTGACCGGACGCAGCTACACGTGCAGGTTTTCGTATTTCGGCAACATCCACTCGGCGGGCTCCGCTTCGGCGTCTCCATACCACTCATCAACGAGTGGATGGTTCCGCACTGCCTCGCAATAGGCGGTTGAGACGGTGGACAGCGCCGGGCGATACGCGAGGAGGCGGGCGACGACCGGTGTGAACATGATGTCGGCGATGCCGAAGGCGGTCCCGAACAGATAATCTCCGCCGTTGCCGAACCGGCCCCTCAGATCGGACCAGAGCGCCTCGATGCGGGCGATGTCGGCTAGCGCCTCGCCGGTCTGGCCGAGGCCCGAAAGGTCGTGGCGCCCGAGGTTCATCGGCATGGCCTGGCGCAGGAAGCGGAAGCCTGCATGCATCTCGGCGGCGGCAGAGCGGGCTCCGGCGCGGGCAATGCGATCTTCCGGCCAGAGCTTGGGGGCGTATTCGGCGCAGTATTCGCCGATGGCGAGGCTCTCCCATATTCGGGCGCCGTCATGCTCCAGATAGGGCACGAGGCCGGCTGGGGTCCTGGAGGCGATGGCTGCCGTAGGGCCAGCGCTCATGGGAATGACTTCGATTGTGACGTCCAGCCGAGCTGACTGCACGGCGAGCCAGCCGCGCATGGACCAGGAGGAATAGCGGCGATTGCCGATCAGGAGCCTACCCTGGGACATGGTATTTCCTTCCGGCGAGGTCGGGGCTGGACTGAAACGGCTTTTCGAGTGCCGGTGTGGTTGCGTCAAGACAGGCGCGCGGCGTCGCTCTAGAATGACGTTTCATGGCCATCGTTATCCCGCAGCAACTCCGCACCATGTCGGCTGGGCACGCCGAGCAGATTGCTGCGCGGCTGGGTCCGCTGGACAAAGGCGCTCCGTTCATGCCGCTGCAGGAGCGCCTGGTATTCCTGTGCTTCACCAATCGCTGCGGATCGAACTACCTGGCGCAGCTGCTGGCGGCGACGTGCCGGTTCAACGAGGCGGGAGAATTCTTCAACGCGGAAACGGTGCTGCAGCACGCCGCGGCGCGGCAACTCGGCTCGCTGCACGATTATGTCCGCTGGCTGCCCAGTGTCGTCGGCGCGCACGGGTTCCTGGTTGCCAAAGCCGGGATCGACCAACTCGTCATGCTTGCCGATGCGGGTGTTCTCGACGCCGGATTGTCGCGCTCCAGCTTCATTCTGCTGGAGCGGAAGGACCGGCTGGGGCAGGCACTTTCGCGGGTGATTGCAGCGCAGAACGGACGCTGGACGACTGAACACGTGAGCGACGTGCCGGATGTCGCGCTGCGTTATGACGGCGCCTGGATCGCCGATGAAATGGACAAGATCGAGCGCGCGAACTTCGCGTTCTACCGATTCTTTGCTGCCAATGGGATTGCGCCGGTACATCTTTCGTATGAGGCGATCATCGCCGACCCACAGCGTGCACTGGACGACATTACCGGTTTGCTCGGTGTGGGAAAATTGACGTTCGATGCGACAAGGATCCGCATCCGGCAGCAGGCGGGCGGATTGAACGAAGAGTGGCGAGCGCGTTTTCTGCGCGAGCGGGGCAGTTCGGCGGCCAACCCGGACGCGTCGCTTTATTCGTAGTGTTTCACCGTGGGCCAGATTTCTGCGACATGCGGTTTTAGGCCGG
>CAZZVF010000167.1:0-7005 GCA_964657355.1 uncultured Buchnera sp. | reverse complement strand
GGACCTCCCCGCGCTTCCCGACCTCCCGGTCAACGACGCGATACAACCCCTCCTGGACGCGCTGGAGCATGGTCCGAACGCCGTCCTCGTCGCACCACCGGGAGCGGGCAAGACCACCCTCGTTCCGCTCGCCTTGCTTGGCGCCGCCTGGCTTCAGGGCGGCCGCATCGTCATGCTCGAGCCGCGCCGACTGGCAGCCCGGGCGGCGGCCACACGCATGGCAAGCCTCCTGGGCGAACCCGTCGGCCAGACCGCCGGCTTCCGCACCCGGCTCGACAGCGCCGTCTCGGCCGCCACCCGCATCGAAGTCGTCACCGAAGGCCTCCTCGTCCGCCGCCTCCAATCCGATCCCGGCCTGGACGGCATCGCCTGTGTCATCTTCGACGAGGTGCACGAACGCGGCCTCGACGCCGACCTGGCGCTCGCCTTCTGCCTCGACCTGCAGCGTAACCTCCGCCCGGAACTGCGCCTGCTCGCCATGTCCGCCACCGCGGACGGCGCGCGTCTGGCCAGCCTGCTCGACGCGCCCGTCATCGAGAGCGCGGGCCGGATGCACCCGGTCGACATCCGCCACGCGCAACGCGACGTCGCGACCGTGCGTGACCTGCCGGATACCATGGCGCGCGCGATCCGCTCGGTCCTCTCGGAGGAAAAGGGCGACGTGCTGGCTTTCCTGCCCGGCATGGGAGAGATCCGCCACGTCGAGGCCTCGCTTGCGGGCTACCCGGCGGAAGTGCTCGCCCTGCATGGGGACCTGCCGCCGACCGAGCAGGATCGCGCGCTCTACGGCGCCCGCCCGGGCCTGCGCCGTGTCGTGCTGGCGACCTCCATTGCCGAGACCTCGCTCACAGTGCCGGGGGTCCGCATCGTCGTCGATGGTGGCTGGCGTCGCTCGCCGCGGCTCGATCCCTCCACCGGCCTGACCCGTCTCGACACAATGCGCATCAGCCGCGCCGCGTCCGTGCAACGCGCCGGCCGGGCAGGGCGGGAGGCGCCGGGCATCGCCATCCGCCTGTGGACCCAGGCGCTGCACCGTGGCCTCGCTCCGTTCGACCGGCCGGAGATCCTGGAGGCCGAACTCGCCGGCCTTGCCCTGGACTGTGCCGCCTGGGGTGCCGAACCGCAGGACCTGCCATTCCCCGATCCGCCGCCCTCTGGAGCACTCGCCGCTGCCCGCAGCCTGCTCGCAACCCTCGGCGCCCTGTCGCCGGAAGGCCGCATCAGCGATGCCGGCCGCCGCATGGCCAGGCTCGGCGCCCATCCGCGACTCGCGGCCATGATGCTGGCGGCCCGCGATCCGGCCGAGGCGTCGCTTGCGGCCGATCTTGCGGCCCTGCTCGAAGAACGCGATCCGCTGCGGCATTCCGCCGAGGCCGACGTGCATCTCCGCCTTTCCGCCATCGCGTACGGTGCCGCGGACGCCGATCGCGGCGCCATCTCCCGCATCAGGCAGGCGGCAACGAGCTATCGGCGGCGCCTCGCGACCAAAGCCGCCGCCGAGGGCGATGCCGGTATCCTCCTGGCGGCGGCGTTTCCCGACCGGATCGCGCAGCGCAGGGGCGAACCCGGCACGTTCCGGCTTTCAGGCGGTGGCGGCGCGCGCCTCGGCAAGGCCGACAAACTCGCCAACGCCGGCCTGCTGGTGGTGGCAGCCCTGGAGCAGAAGGCCGCCGCCCAGATCCGGCTCGCGGCACGGCTCGACCCCGACGCGCTGCCGGCGTCCATCGCGGACCAGGTGACCGAAACCGTCGAGAGCGGCTTCGATGCGGTGAGCGGCGCCGTGTTCTCGCGCCGCCGCCGCCGCTACGGCGCCCTGGTTCTGGAAGACCGCATGGTCGCGGCCGATCGCACTGAAACCGCCGCCACGCTCGCCCGCATCTTCGGCGACAAGCCGGACCTGCTGCCCTGGACCGATGCGGCAAGGCAGCTCCAGGCCCGTGCAGCGCTGATGCGCGCCCATGTCGATCCCGGATTTCCCGACCTGTCCGATCCGGCGCTCGCTGCTTCGGTGCAGGACTGGCTGGCGCCCCATCTGCTCAGGGTCTCCCGCCTGTCGGACGCCGCCTCGCTCGACTTGCATGCCCTCCTGCGCGCCCTGATGGACTGGAACCAGGCAAGCAGGCTCGACCGTGAACTGCCGGTCCAGCTCGATCTTCCGGGCGGCCGCGCGCCGATCGACTACCTCGAACCGGTGCCGGTGGCCGCGTCCCGCGCACAGCACTTCTTCGGCCTGGCGACAACGCCGAAGCTTGCCTCAGGCCGCGTTGCCCTGCGGCTTTCCCTGCTTTCTCCGGCAGGCCGTCCGGTCGCGATCACCAGTGATCTCGCGGGCTTCTGGAAAGGCGCCTGGGCCGATGTGCGGCGCGATATGCGCGGCCGTTACCCAAAGCATTCCTGGCCGGAAAATCCGGCTCAATAAGCCGCAACGGCGCTACTTGGCGTAGGCGATCCGGAGCACGGCGAGCCAGGGGTAGCGGGTGTCCAGGATCACGCCGTCCGGGCCCGCCAGCAGTCCCATCGTCGAAACCGGCACATGTTTCACCGTCACCGCATCGTCCACATTGCCGCCGATGACCGTAAGCTGGCCGGGTGCAACGACGGCCACGATGTCGCAATGCGCCGGGAACGGCCCGTAATAGGGCAGGTCGCTGAACCGCAACCGCTCGGCACTGTCCCGGCCGGTGCAGATCAGGTCGCCCGGCTGCGGCGCATAGCTCTGTGGCGCATAGCCCTGCAGCAGCGACGAACGCCCGGTGACCGATGCGTTGATATAAGTCGAATGGTTCGGCGAGTACGGGAAATCAGGCCCCGCGCCGGCGATCCGCATGACGTACGAAATGAACGCTGCGGACCAGGCGAACTGCCCGTCCTCCTCGGCCGGGAACAGCCGCCCGTCCGCATCGTGCATGCCGGTCCACGCCGCCTCGCGTTCCGACGGGTCCTGCCCCTCCCACCAGTATTCGCCGACCCGCTGCCACAGCCCGGCCTGCCGCTCGGGCTTGTCCTCGGGCAAAGGCGGCGGATGGGTGTTCGGCGGATCGTCGTCGATTTTCTGCCCGAACAGCCGCCACTCGCGTTGCGCGATGGCAACCGCGTCGCCGCGCGAAAACGGCTCCCATGCCAGGGTCGCGAACGGTGCCACGTGCTCGTCGGGCACCAGGGGGCCATGTGAGACGCGGCCCTGTGTCACCGGCGTGGGCCCGAGGTTCGGCGGCGCGGGCGGGGGCGTGGCGCACCCTGCCAGCAACACGCACGCGAGCGCACCGCCGAAGAGCCGCGACGTCACCGGGACGATGTCACTAGCAGCGGGTCTTGCGCGGCTTCGGATCATAACCGGCAAGCCCGGGCACGCCGTAGCCGGGGATCACCAGGTTCTCCAGGTCTTCCTGTTCTGGATCGGAGCCGAACCAGGTGCGCGAAAGCTTTGCCATCGTACCGTCCGTCTTCAGGCAGCGCATTGCGTCCTCGGCCTCGTCGCGCAACTCGAGATCCGCCTTCTGGAACGCGGCGCTCTCATGCGCGCGGGTTTCCGGCAGCGAAAGTCCCGCATCGTAGCTTTTGTCGTGGCTGGCGGCGGCATGTTGCACGTCGCTGCCGGCCAGGCTGGCCTCGGCCTCGTGTTTCATCACGGCCCCGACCGTGTCGGCCGGCGATGGGTAGGTGCGCGGCGTGAAGCCCCATCGCGCTGCATTGCGGCCGGCCCACTCGTCGTATGGACTCGCCGCTTCCACGGCCAGGCGCCGGCCGCGCAGATCCTCAAGCCTCTTCACGGGAGCCGAGCTCAGCGCGCCGAACTGGTATTCGGACCACATGTAGCCCTCGGTGAAGAGCATCTCAGAGGCCCGCTCCGGCGTAGCCAGAATAGGACCGGGCAGCAGGTCGAACTTGCCCGCCGCGAGGTCGCCCGCCAGGACGTTCGCTGGTTCAAGCGTGAAAACGATGTCGCGCTTCATGCGCCCTGCGATGGCCCGGAACAGGTCGATCGTGAAGCCGCTGAGCTGGTTGTCCTTGCCCATCACCACGAACGGTGGAGCGACGGCCACGCCGGCCTGCAGCGGCTTGTCCTGGCCATAAGCGCGGCTCGCGACCAGGCCCATGGCCAAAGCGACCAGCAAAAGGGAGCGTTCACGCATCGCGCCGCATCAATGCAGATTGCCATCGCGAAGGCCAGTGCCTTCATGCGACACAACATTTCTGCCCCAGCTTAGCGGCACGCGGTTCCGCAACGACGCGCGCCATCAGAACTCACCTTGTCCGGCAATGATGGCGCGCCGAGGCTTTGTGTCTCGCCAGCCCCCGAACCGGGGGCGGAGTCTTGTCGCGTACCGTTTCGTGCGCTAACTCCCCGCCTTCTCGGCCGGCGCCGTCCACAAGAAGGCGCCCCTTCTGAAAGCGGGCGTGGTGAAATTGGTAGACACGCCAGATTTAGGTTCTGGTGGCGTAAGCTGTGGGGGTTCAAGTCCCTCCGCCCGCACCAGCCGGCCACAGGTTACTGGCTCTAGCGCCGAAGTTTGAGGATTCCCGACCAGATGCAGGTTACCGAGACGCTCTCCGAAGGGCTAAGGCGCGCCTTTTCCGTTGTCGTGCCGGCCGCGGACATCGAAGGGCGTGCGAGGGCGAAGCTCGCCGACATCGGCAAGACGATCCGTCTTCCCGGCTTCCGGCCCGGCAAGGTGCCCGTCAACCTGATCCGTCAGCGTTATGGCGCATCGGTCATGGCCGAAGTGATGCAGGACGCCCTGAACACGGCCGCGGACCAGGTCATCGAGGAACGCGGCCTGCGTCCGGCCGGCCAGCCGAAGATCGACCTCGTCGGCACGCCCGACCCTGCGGCCGCGAACGTCGCTGACCTCGCCTTCAACGTCGAACTCGAGCTGCTGCCGGAAATCACGCCGCCCGACCTGTCGAGCATCAAGCTGACCCGCTTCAAGTCCGAGCCCACCGCCGAGGTCGTGCAGGGCATGGTGGACAATGTCGCCCGCCAACAGCGCGAAGTGGCCGATGTGACCGACGACCGCGGCGCCGAAACCGGCGACGTCCTGACCGTCGACTTCCTCGGCGCCGTCGACGGCGTGCCGTTCGATGGCGGCGCCGGCCAGGACGCCAAGGTGGAAATCGGCGGCGCCGGCTTCATCCCCGGCTTCTCCGAAGGCTTGGTCGGCATGAAGCCCGGCGAACAGCGCACCATCGATGTGACGTTCCCGGCCGAGTACCACGCCGAAGCCCTCGCCGGTAAGGCTGCCACGTTCGACATCACCGCCAAGGCGCTCGGCCGCCCGGTGACCAGCGACCCCGATGACGCGCTCGCATCCAAGCTGGGCTTCGAGACGCTGGACAAGCTGCGCGAGGTCATCACCGCCCAGATCCAGCGCGAATACGACCAGATGTCGCGTCTGCGCATCAAGCGCGAGCTGCTCGACATCCTCTCCGAAAAAGCCGAATTCCAGGTGCCGCAGAACCTCGTCGACGCCGAATTCCACGCTATCTGGCAGCGCGTAGAAGCCGATATCAGCGCCGGCCAGGTCGACGAAGAGGACCGCGGCAAGGATCCGGAAGTGCTCAAGGGCGAATACCGTGCCATTGCCGATCGGCGCGTGCGCCTCGGCCTTCTACTGTCCGAAATTGGCCGCGGCGCGAACATCCAGGTCACCCAGGCCGAGTTGACGCAGGCGTTGCGCCAGGAGGCATCGCGCTATCCGGGCCAGGAGATGCAGGTCGTCGAGTATTTCCGCAAAAATGCTCATGCGGTCGAGCAGCTGCGCGGACCGATCTTCGAGGACAAGGTCGTCGACTACATCCTCGAAATGGCCACGGTCGAGGATCGCTTGGTCTCGCCCGAGGAGCTGAACCTGCCGCCGGCCGATGCCGCCGAGCCAGGTATGACAGCCTCAGCAAGCGCCACACCCGAGCCTCACGACAAACCTGGTTCGGCCAACCCGGAACATGATGGGAAAGCAGCGGATACCGCCGGCAAGACACCTGCGGAACCCGCTGAGGAAAAAGCGATCGAAGAGACCGAGGGGTCGCCTTCCTGAGCTTCCATCTGGAACCACACTCGCCGACACCTATGTGAGAACGCTCGCCATCGCCGGCCTGGCGCCCCGCCAGGTCACGATCCTCCGAGCCGAAGGAGTTCCAATGAGGGATCGCGATCCCGTCCAGACCTATGCGCAGGCGCTCGTACCGATGGTGGTGGAGCAGACCGCGCGTGGCGAAAGGGCATACGACATCTATTCGCGCCTGCTGAAGGAGCGGATCATCTTCCTGACGGGGCCTGTCTTCGACCAGATGAGCGCGCTGATCTGTGCGCAGCTGCTTTTTCTGGAGAGTGAAAATCCCGCAAAGGACATCTTCTTCTACATCAACAGCCCGGGCGGCGTCGTCTCCGCCGGCTTGGCAATCTATGACACCATGCAGTTCATCCGCTGCCCGGTCAGTACCGTGTGCATCGGCCAGGCTGCGTCGATGGGATCGCTGCTGCTGTGCTCCGGCGCCGAGGGGAAGCGCTACGCCCTGCCAAACAGCCGCGTCATGGTCCACCAGCCGAGCGGCGGGGCCCAGGGCCAGGCTGCCGACATCGAAATCCAGGCGCGCGAAATCCTTACGCTTCGTCGCCGCCTGAACGAAATCTACCACCGGCATACCGGCCAGTCGATCGAGGCGATTGAAGCCAAGCTCGAACGTGACAGCTATATGTCGGCGGAAGAAGCCCGTGAGTTCGGCATGGTCGACCAGGTGGTCGAAAACCGGCCGGTGCCGGTGACAGACGAAAGCGTCAAGGTCTGACCGATCGGCGGAATGGGGGACCGGCAGCGCCGGTAGAGTCTGCATCTGCGGTGCTTGACCGGGTCTTGCGTTGACGAGATCGTCGCTCCCGCTTCCCGCAGCCGATTACGGGCCAGAGAACCCGGAGTCGGTTGTTTTCGGCGCCAGCGGCTCCCGGTGCGATTGCATCCGCCGAGCCGCCGAAGCACGCTCCCTTGTCGATTCGGTAAGGCGAGGGAT
>CAZZVF010000166.1:0-7020 GCA_964657355.1 uncultured Buchnera sp. | reverse complement strand
CGTCCTCAGCAAAGGCTCTGGCGTGTTGGCCCGGCCATCGATGACGATGTCCTTCACGCGAAGATCGATCGCCTTGCCGAATTGCTCCTGCAGGCGCGCGACGCGGCCGCCTTTCTGCGCCGAATGCGCCACGACGACAGCCAGCATAACGGCGGCAAAACCGCTCACTCCCCACACCACGAAACGCAGATTGCGGCGCTGCCGGCGCAGCAGCAGCTTGAGGCGGCTGGGCCGTGCCAGTTCCTGTTTCTTCACACGCGGCATTGTGCGTGCTCCACCATCCAGCGGCACAACGCGAGGAAATCGATGCCGCAAAACGCTGCTTGTTCGGGCAATAGCGACGTCGGCGTCAGGCCAGGCTGCGTATTCACTTCGAGTAAAACGAGACGCCCCGGCTCTCCGTTCGTGTCATCGTAGCGGAAATCCGCCCGCGAGGCGCCGCGACAGCCGAGCGCGCGATGGGCGGCGAGTGCGAGGTCGAGGGCCTGCCGATGCGCTGCAGGGTGAACCGCAGCAGGCAACGAGTGTCGCGAGCCGCCTTCCGCGTATTTGCTTTCATAATCGTAGAACGCGTGCACGGAGGCAATTTCGGTCACCGTCAGGGGTTCGTCGCCCATCACGCCGACAGTCAGCTCGCGGCCGGGAATAAACGCTTCCACCAAGGCCTGCGCACCGAAGTTCCAGTCGCGTGCCACCTCGTGCCGGCGGTTCTCGCCGGTGCGGAATATCTCGACACCGACGGATGAACCCTCGTTGAGCGGCTTCACGACATAGGGGAGGGGCAGCGGGTCGGCCTCCGCCAGTTCCGAAATAGCAATGACACGGCCGGCCGCTATCGGCAGCCCGGCGGCAGCGAACACGGCACGGCTCGCCGCCTTGTCCATGGCAAGCGCCGAGGCCCGGGCGCCCGAATGCGTGTAGGGGATGTCGAGCCAATCCAGCACGCCCTGGATGACGCCATCCTCACCGAACCGGCCGTGCAGGGCGTTGAAAACGACATCGGGTTTCGGCGTGAGTGCCGCGATCACCGCAGCAAGGTCCGCACCGACTTCGACCGGCTGAACCGTAAACCCAGCACGCTGCAACGCGTCGATTACCTGGCGGCCACTCGACAGGCTGACCTCGCGTTCGGCGGAAATGCCGCCGTAGAGTACTGCGACTCGCTTCACAGCACCGCCTCCGGTTTGCCGGCAGGAATCCCGATGCGCTTGATTTCCCATTGCAGCAAAACGCCGCATTGTGCGTGCACCCGCCGGCGAACTTCCTCACCCAGGCCTTCGAGGTCTGACGCCGTTGCACCGCCGGTGTTGAGCAGGAAATTGCAGTGTTTTTCCGATACCTGCGCGCCACCGCGTGAAAGACCGCGGCAGCCTGCGGCGTCGATCAGTTCCCAGGCCTTGCCACAGTCGGGATTGCGGAACGTGGAGCCGCCGGTGCGCGCACGTACCGGCTGCGTCGCCTCGCGGCCGCTGCGTATCTCGGCCATGCGCGACGCGATCGCCCGACTGTCTCCGGATGCTGCCGAGAAGCGCGCGCGCACGACGACACATTCGGGCGGAAGCCCGGAGTGACGGTAGCCGAAGCCGATTTCGCCGGCCGAAAGACGCATGACGGCGCCCTGCCGCGTCACGATCTCAGCCCAATCGAGCGCCGCCGCGACGTCGCCACCGTAGGCGCCCGCATTCATCGCAACGGCGCCGCCAACCGCCCCCGGAATACCGGACAGAAATTCGAGTCCGGCGAGTCCGGAAACAGCCGCATGTTCTGCAACCGTTGCGTCAAGCGCCGCCGCCCCTGCGACAATGCCGTCCGCTTCAACAACGACGTCACCGAAGCCCCGCGCCAGTCGGATCGCAACGCCCGCGATACCGCCGTCGCGCACGATCAGGTTCGATGCGGCGCCGATCACCGTAATCGGAACCTCGAGAGGCATGGCATGCAAGAAGGCAGCAAGATCGTCCGTGTCGGCCGGACGGAACAGGGCTTCGGCAGCACCGCCGACGCGGAACCACGTTGTCGGGCCCAGCACAAAATCTGCCTGCAGCCGCCCGCGCACACTCGGCAATGTTTCGATCAGCGACGGAGCGACCTGGGCCGCCATCATCCGGCACCGCCCGCACGTTTACGCGGCGCCTGCAGTTCGGCGAGTTGTGCGGGCAGGGCATGTGCCCAGGTCGTAATGGTGCCGGCGCCGAGGCAGACTACGAAATCGCCGCTCTTGGCGATTGCATGCACCATCTCCGCAAGGTGCTCGGGGGCGGCGAGGGGAACGACGCTGCGGTGCCCGCTCGCACGCAAACCGTCGACCAAGGCGTCCTTGTCATAGCCGGGCAACTTCGCTTCGCCTGCAGCATAGACGTCGGCGACGATCACCGTGCCCGCATCGTTCATGCAGGTGCAGAACTCGGTGAACAGCGACGCAAGCCGTGAATAGCGGTGCGGCTGCACCACAGCCACCACATCGCGCGCGCCGGCCTGGCGGGCCGCCTTCAGCACGGCGGCGATTTCGACCGGGTGATGACCATAATCGTCGATCACCGTGATGCCGCCGACTTCGCCGGTTTTGGTGAAACGTCGCTTCACGCCACGGAAGCCTGCAAAAGCGCTGCGCAGAACCTGGTCGTCGATCTGCATCTCGACGCCGACGGCGACAGCGGCCAACGCGTTCTGCACATTGTGCTGGCCCAGCATCGGCAGGCGGAAGGGCCCCATACGCCGCGTGCGTCTATGATTTCGGTCCGTCACTGCGACATCGAAGGTTGCGCCGAGCTTGTCGGCCTTGAGGTTCTCCGCGCGAATATCGGCCTGCGGGGAAAATCCGTACGTGACCAGCCGGCGATCGATGCGCGGGATCATCGCCTGCACAGCGGGATGGTCGATGCACAGAACCGCGAAACCGTAGAACGGGATGTTGCCGACGAACTGGTCGTAACCCGCTGTCATCGCCTCGCCGCTGCCCCAATGATCTAGGTGTTCCGGATCCATGTTGGTCACGACAGCAATTGTCGCAGGCAGGCGCAGGAAGCTTCCATCGCTCTCATCGGCTTCGACGACCATCCAGTCGCCCTCACCCATGCGGGTGTTGCTGCCATAGGCCTCAATAATCCCGCCATTGATGACCGTCGGATCGAGCCTCGCCGCTTCCAGCACCGCCGCGATGAGGCTCGTTGTCGTCGTCTTGCCGTGTGTACCGCCGACCGCGATCGCCCAGCGCAGCCGCATGAGCTCGGCGAGCATTTCCGCGCGCCGGACAACGGGGATCAGATGCTGGCGCGCAGCAACCACTTCGGGGTTGTCGGCCCGCACTGCAGTGGAGACCACGACAACCTGCGCATCGCCCAGGTTCTCGGCCGTGTGGCCGACATGAACGGCAATACCCAGCTTGCGGAGACGCTGCACGTTTCCGCTCTCGGCAATATCGCTGCCCTGCACAGCGTAGCCCAGCGTGTGCAAAACCTCGGCAATGCCGGACATGCCGATACCGCCGATGCCGACGAAATGGATCTTGCCGATGCTGAGAGGAAGCGCCCTCATGCAGACACCTCCGCAACGACCGCGTAACGCTCGACGAGATCGGCCAGGTGGGAGGCTGCATCCGGCCTGCCGTGCGAAGCGGCGGCGGCGGCCATCTGCGAAAGTCCACTACCATCATCGAGCAGGTGCGCGATCTTCTCCGCCAGCGCCGACAGCGTGAAGGCAGGTTGCGCGATGATCTCGGCACCCCCGCCTTGCGCAAGCGCCCGGGCGTTAGAGGTTTGATGATCGTCGATGGCACCAGGAAGCGGCACCAGAATTGACGGGCGGCCTGCAACCGCGAGTTCAGCGCAGGTGGAAGCGCCCGCGCGCGCGATGACGAGGTGCGAAGCAGCCAGCAAACCAGCAACATCCTTGAAAAACGGCGAGAGATTCGCGGCGATTCCGGCCTCTGAATAGGCGCTGCGAACCCGCTCCAGATCCTCCTGCCGGCATTGCTGCGTCACGCGCAGACGGCGACGGTGCTGCAGCGTGAGTGCGGCGAGTGCTGCAGGTACCACGTCGCTCAATACGCGCGCGCCCAGCGAGCCACCCAGGACAAGAAGTCTGAAATCACCGGACGATGCGGTGTAACCGTGCCCGGTAAGCGCCTGCAGTTCAGACCGGACGGGATTTCCGACAAGCTCGCCCGGCTTGCCTGCAGGGCACCGGGCCGTTTCGGCAAAACCAAGCGCCAGCACGTCGGCAAAGCGCGACAGAAAGCGATTTGCGCGGCCAAGAACCGCATTCTGTTCGTGGAGGATAATCGCCGGTTTGCGCGCCAGCGTTCGCGCTGCAAGCACAGGCGGAACGCTTGGATAGCCGCCGAAGCCAACCAGCACGCTGGCATCGAGCTGGCGCAGCAGCTGCCGCGACTGCGCTGTGCCCGCCGCAAGCGATGCAAGTGCCAGAACGCCGCCCAGCACACCCCGCCCGGCAATGCCGGCGCCTTTCAGAACGTGCTGTTCACGTCCTGCGAATACCGCACTCTTGAGTGCACCTGAACGTCCGTCGGTCATCAGCACAACGCGATGGCCGCGCGCGATCAACGTTGCTGCTAGCGCTTCGGCCGGAAAGAAATGCCCGCCGGTGCCGCCGGCTGCAATGATGATCGGGCGCACGGCAGGTCCCCTCATGCCGGATCGCCATGCGTGCGCCGGCGGGTGAGCGCCAGCAACATGCCCATGCCGAGCGAGACCGAAATCGCGGAGCTTCCGCCATAGGATATGAACGGCAACGTCATGCCCTTGGTCGGGATGAGGTGCAATGCGGACGCCATGTTGACAAACGCCTGCAGGCCGAAACCGGTGACCAGTCCGGCCGAGGCGAGCGTCACGAATTCATCGTTTTCCTGGATCAGGCGCAATAACCCGCGCAGCACGATGAACGCGAAAACTCCAAGGATCATCAGGCACACAAGCAAACCGAACTCCTCGCCGGCAACCGCGAAGACGAAATCCGCATGTGCGTCCGGCAGCAGGTCCTTCACCCTGCCTTCGCCTGGGCCACGGCCGAGAAAGCCTCCATTGCCGAAGGCCTGCAGTGCTGTGTCGACCTGGTAGTGGTCGCCCTGTTCAGGATGCAGGAAGCGCATCACGCGGCTGCGCACGTGGGGGAACATGACAAAAGCGCTGAACGCCGCACCCGCAATGCCGACTGCGCCCAAACCGACAAAGGCCATGTTCATGCCTTCGACGAATAACTGGGCAAAGAAAACCGCCGTGATGACGGACAACATGCCTATGTCCGGCTGGCTCTTGAGCAGCAGCAGGATGATGGCGAACAGGACGAAGGCGATGATGGTGCCCGGAAAGCCGCGCGTGCGTTTCGCCTCGGTCAGCAACCATGCGGTGACCACCGCAAAACATGGCTTGAGGAACTCGCTCGGCTGGATCGACAGTCCGGGCACCGCGATCCACCGGCGGGCACCCTTGATTTCAACGCCGTGCACCAATGTCAGCGCGGTCAGGGCAATGGCGATAATGCAGCCTGCGAGCGCCAGCCTGCGAACATTGCGCGGCGACAGCAGTGATACGCCGACGATAGTCAAAGCCGCCAGGGCGAGGAAGAAGACCTGCTTGAGGATAAATACGTCGCGCGACTGATGAATGCGCTCCGCGACCGCAGGGCTCGCGGCCAGAACAAGCACGTAGCCGAAGCCGATTAGCGTAATGATGGAAAACAAAGTCCAGCGGTCCACCGTCCACCACCAGCGGCCGAGAACCGAATTATCCGCGCGGGAAAGGACTGCCATCAGGCGGCAACCGCAGGAGCAAGGGCGCCGACCAGCTCGCGAAACTTGTCGCCGCGCGCCTCAAAGCCGGAGAACTGATCGAAGCTCGCGCAAGCCGGCGACAGCAGCACCACGTCTGCGCCGACGCGTTGCGCGGCAGTAAGAGCTGCAGGAACAGCGCGCTCGAGCGTGCCGACAATTTCGTGCTCGACGTTGGACGCAAGGAGAGTTGCTGCCATCGCCTCGGCATCCCGGCCGATCAGAAACGCTCTTGCGACACGCGGAAAATACGCCGCCAGCGGCGCGATGCCACCGGCTTTGGCGAGGCCGCCGGCGATCCATATGATGCGATCGTAGCATGACAGCGCCCGCGCTGCTGCATCCGCATTCGTCGCCTTGCTGTCGTTGACGAAGCGGACACCATCGATGGTCGCGACGAGTTCCTGTCGGTGAGCAAGGCCGGGAAATGTAGCGAGGCCCTGCGCCACCTGGTCGCGCGAAACGCCAAGTGCCATGGCAGCAGCTGCAGCGGCCGCAGCGTTCTGCGCATTATGCGTGCCACGAAGCGCCTGGGCTGAATTAAGGTCCGCGATCACACCATGTTCGTCGCGCAACAGGCTGCCCTGCACCCAAACATCGGCTTCGCTCTGTCCCGAAATACTCGTTCGATGCGGGCGCGCGGCCGCAACGCGGGTTCCCCAGTCGTCGTCGATGCCGATGATGGCGGTGGAATGATCGTCCTGCCGCGCAAACACTTCCTGCTTGGCCGCGGCATACCCGTCCATGTCGCCATGGCGGTCGAGATGGTCGGCACTGAGGTTGAGCATGACAGCGACATCAAACCGCAAAGTTGCGAGTCGCTCCAACATATAGGACGACATTTCGAGCACGTACACGCCCGAGTCGGGGAGTAGATCCAGGCTTAGCGCAGCGGGCCCGAGGTTGGCGCCGGCTTCATTCGAAACTCCCGCAACGGCGAGGATGTGCGCGAGCAGCGCCGTGGTCGTCGACTTTCCGTTGGTACCAGTAATTCCAACGAAACGCGCGCCACTGCCGGCCAGCCGAACCGCTTGAAACAGCAACTCGGCGTCCGTCAGGATGGGGCAATGCGCGATACGGGCGGCTGCTGCAATCCTGTGCGGAACCGGCAGCAGATGCGGAATGCCGGGCGACAGCACCAGCGCATCGTAGTCGCCGATTTCCTGCGATGGATCGGTGATCGTGAAGCCGTCGCGAGTGGCGGCCTCGCGGGCGAAGGGCGCATCGTCCCACCC
>CAZZVF010000165.1:1738-7064 GCA_964657355.1 uncultured Buchnera sp. | reverse complement strand
TTCTTCCCGACTCTGGTCGAGTATGCCGGCCTGCTTGGACGCCATGGCTTCACGGTCGAGCAGGCGACGCTCGTCCCGCGGCCGACGCTCCTCCCGACCGACATGACCGGCTGGCTCGCCACCTTTTCGACGCCGTTCCTGGGCGCCCTGCCGAGCGCCGACCGCGCGCCGGTGCTGGCGGAAGTCGAACGGTTGCTCAGCCCGACCTTGCGCACCGCTTCGGGCGTGTGGATCGCCGATTACGTCCGGCTTCGGTTTGCGGCGCACCTGCCCCGCTAATCGGTCAGCAACCAACGACGGAAGAACCTGTTTCAGTCGCAGCACTGATCCAAGGGAGACAGCGTTGCAAAAGGAAGAAGCCGACAAACTGTGGTCGCTCATCAAGAGCGCCAAATTTGCCATGCTGGTGACGGACGACAACGGTCAGCTTCGCGGCCGCCCGATGGCCGCCAGCCAGAAGGATTTCGACGGCACTCTGTGGTTCTTCACCCATGCGAGCAGCCACAAGGTCGCCGAGGTCCAGGGCGATAGCCGGGTGTGCGTGACGTATGCGGAGCCGGGCAGCCAGGATTATGTCTCGTTCAGCGGGCGGGCGATGCTGGTGCGCGAGCAGCGAGAGATCGACGCGCGCTGGTCGGAGATCCTCAAAGCCTGGTTCCCGAATGGCAAGGACGATCCGGATACCGCATTGCTGAAGGTGACGGTCGAACAGGCGGAATACTGGGACTCGCCGAACAGCAAGGTGGTGCAGGCCTACGGATACGCGAAGGCTATTCTGACGGGAGAATCACCGAAGGGCGGTGAAAACAAGAAGGTTCAGGTAAACTAGAGTCATTTTCGACCGAAGTGTATCGGAATAAACCTAGCTCTTTGTTTGCGAGCATCTTTATCCGACGGGTTACCCCATTTGGTCGGATGATGCTCTTAGAAGTTGCGCGCGGCAGGGCTTCCTCAGCGGGGGAAAGCGCTGCCCGCACAGTATGTCTGAGGTTATCCATTGCGATGTAGAAACGAAAAGACTATGAAAGTCCAGCCCGGCCGCCCTGCCGAGGCGAGCAGGACGCCCCATAGTGAAAATCCTTTGCGCGTTGATTGTCACCGCAGTCGTGGCGTTGCCCTCGTATGGCATTCTCTCGCCGGGAGTCGCGCAGACGCCCGGTCGTGTCATTCCAGCCGAGCTGGCCAGCGCCCCTGCGCCCCACACGACCACATGGTCGAGACTCAATACCCGCACCGACACGGCCCGGGGCATCAAGATATTTGCAGCCGCGGTGTTTTTGGCGATCGCCGTGGACAGGGTCCGGGCAGGCGGCAGCGGAGGTGGCAAGACGCGCACACCCTGATCGGCAATCGTCGACGGTTCCAGGGCGACGGCGGGTCCTCATGCCGTAAGCGATCCTCGCCGCAGTAGGCACGCGCCCATCCACACCCCATTGTTGAGCCGCCACGATCCGCCGGGGACCTCAATGCGCGACGACTTTGCCGACCCGCCCGCTCGCGCAGGGGCGCCTTCGCGTTGAACGTCGCTGCGCCCGAGGTGCTTGAGGAGCAGGCGCCGCCTTCGATCAAGCGGCAGCGGCTGATCGCCCTCATCGTCGCCTGCGCACTGTTCATGCAGAACCTGGACAGCACGGTCATCGCAACCGCGCTGCCCACCATGGCGCGCGCGTTCCATGCGGACCCGGTGCATATGAACGTGGCGCTGACCGCCTACCTGTTCGCAGTCGCCCTGTTCGTGCCGGCGAGCGGCTGGATGGCGGATCGCTACGGCACCCGCACGGTGTTCCGTGCCGCCCTCCTGGTGTTCACCCTCGGCTCGGTGCTGTGCGGCCAGGCCGACACGCTGGGCTTTCTCGTCGCCGCACGGGTCGTGCAGGGGGCGGGAGGCGCCATGATGCTGCCGGTGGGGCGCCTGGTGCTGCTGCGCGCGGTGCCGAAGGCGCGGCTGATCGGTGCCATGGCATGGGTCACCGTGCCGGCGCTCGTCGGGCCGGTCATCGGGCCACCGGTGGGCGGCCTGATCGTCACCTACGCCTCCTGGCGCTGGATCTTCGACATCAACGTGCCGATCGGCGTGCTCGGCGTCGTCATGGCCAGCCTGTTCGTGAACCAGACGCGCGAGGCCGATCCAGGACGCCTCGACTGGGTTGGCCTGCTGCTGAGCGGCGTCGCCCTGGCTGGCCTCATGGGCGTGCTGGAGTTCGCCGGCCGCGCATTTCTGCCCACCGAGGCCGTGCTGGCCATCGGCGCCGCCGGGGTGATTGCGGCCCTGCTCTACGCGCTGCATGCGCGGTGGCAGCGGCGCAACCTGCTCGATTTCACGCTGATGCGGCTGCCGACATTCGCCGTCTCCGTGCTCGCCGGCTCGCTGTTCCGGATCGGTGTCGGCGCGGTGCCGTTCCTGCTGCCGATGATGATCCAGATCGGCTTCGGGCGCAGCGCCATCCAGAGCGGCCTCATCACCTTCGCGGGCGCTATCGGGGCGATCGGCATGAAGCCAGCCACGCAATGGGTGCTGCGCCGCTTCGGCTTCCGAAACACGCTCGTGGTGAATGGCTGCCTGTGCGCGGTTGGCCTGGCACTGTGTGCGGCGTTCAGACCGTGGTGGCCTATCGTTGTGATCTATGCCGTGCTCATCGTCAGCGGCTTCATGCGCTCGCTACAGTTCACCGCCTACAACACGATTGCCTATGCCGACGTGCCGAATGTCCGCATGAGTTCGGCGACGACGCTCTACGCCGCCATGCAGCAGGTTTCGCTCACCATGGGCGTTCCCGTCGGCGCGCTCGTGCTGCATCTGTCGCGCAGCGCTCCGGGCCGCCCGCCGTCGCCATCCGATTTCAGCGCGGCGTTCCTGACCATCGCCGCAATTTCCGTTCTCGCCGGCCCCGTGTCGCTGCTGTTGCCGAAGAACGCCGGCAGAGAAATGAGCGGACAACGCTGAACTTTCGCCCCGGCCGTTTCGCCTATAAAGCAAACCAGCCAGTGGAGCCCGCCGAATGAGACCGTTTCGCCTCTTCCTGCCGCTGTTCGCAGGGATCGCTTGCGCCACCGCCGCCCACGCTGCCGACCTGACCGTGTTTGCCGCCGCCAGCCTGACCGACGCGCTGCAGGAGATCGGCACCGCGTGGCAAGCTGCGGGCCACGGCAAGGTGGTGTTCTCGTTTGCATCCAGCTCGACGCTCGCGCAGCAGATCGAGCACGGAGCCCCGGCCAACGTGTTCGCGTCCGCCGACGAGAAATGGATGGACGATCTTGCCGCGCATCGCGGCATCGTGCCCGGCACCCGCACCGACGTGCTCGGCAATACGCTGGTTCTGGTCGAGCCGCGCGCGACCGCGAAGCCTGTCGTCATCGGACAACGATTTGCGCTCGCCAGCATTCTCGGCGCAGGCGGCAGGCTTGCAGTGGGCGATCCCGCGCACGTGCCTGCCGGCATCTACGCGAAACAGGCGCTGCAGCGTCTGGGCGCATGGGATGGCGTCAAGGACCGCCTGGCGACCGCCGATAGCGTGCGCAGTGCATTGCTGCTCGTGGAGCGCGGCGAAGCGCCGGCCGGCATCGTCTATGGAACCGACGCGCTGGTCAGCAAGAGCGTTGCCATCGCCGGCACCTTTCCGACGGCCAGCCACGATCCGATCCGTTATCCGTTCGCGGTGACGAAATCCGGCGACAACGCGGATGCGCGCGCCTTCCTCGCCTTTCTCGGCACCGGCGCCTCCCGCGCCACCTTCACGAAATACGGGTTCGGCCCTCCCTGAAACCCGCCTTCCTGAGCGAGGTGGCTCCTGAACCAGATTAGTCGGTGGCTCGCAGGCGGGCTGCACCTCTCGCCGGACGAGCGGGACGCGGTGCTGCTGACTATGGGCGTTTCCGCACGCGCCGTCGGGTTCGGGTTGCCGCTCGCCATGCTCGCGGCCCTCGTGCTCGCGCGCGGGCGCTTCTGGGGCCATGGCCTGCTGAATGCCGCGGTGTTCCTGCCGCTGGTGCTGCCGCCGGTCGTCACCGGCTGGCTATTGCTGCTGGTGTTCGGCATCCAGGGCCCGGTCGGCGCGATCCTGTATCGCCACTTCCACCTGCGGCTGGCCTTCACCGAATCGGGTGCGGCGTTGGCCTGCGGCGTGATGATCTTCCCGCTGATGGTGCGCGCCATACGGCTGTCGCTCGAAGCGGCCGATCCCGGCCTCGACCAGGCCGCTCGCACGCTTGGGGCCGGACGGCTGGACCGTTTCTTCAGCATCACCTTGCCGCTCGCCTCGCCCGGCGTGCTGGCCGCGGCAATCCTCGGCTACACCGCCTCGCTCGGGGAATTCGGCGCTGTCATCACCTTCGCGGCCAACATTCCTGGCCAGACGCGCACCTTGCCGCTGGCGATCTACTCGGCACTCGAAACACCAGGCGGCGAGGCGCTCGCGGCAAGGCTTTCGCTGTGGTCGGTTGCCCTGGCACTTGGCGGCCTGCTGCTGTCCGAAGCGCTGGCACCTCGCCGTCGCGAACCGCGATGAGTCCTGTTGCGTGAGCCTCAAGGTCGGTATCGAGCACAGTTTTCGCGCCTTCACCCTGAGCGTCGCATTCGATGCGCCGATGCCAGGGGTGGTGGCGCTGTTCGGGCCCTCCGGTGCCGGCAAATCCACCGTGATGAATGCCGTGGCCGGACTGCTCCGCACGGATTGGTGCCGGGTGGAGTTGAACGGTGACGACATGTCGGGCCTGCGCGTGGAACGGCGCGGGATTGCCTATGTCTTCCAGGAAGGTCGGCTGTTTCCGCATCTCAGCGTGGAAGGAAACCTGCGCTACGGCCTGCGCCGCGCCGGCAGAGGTCCCGTGGAATTCGGCCGCGTCGTGGATTTGCTCGGCCTTGGCGCACTGCTCCGCCGGCGGCCGCACATGCTGTCGGGCGGCGAGCGCCAGCGCGTGGCAATCGGGCGCGCCTTGCTGTCGCAGCCGCGACTGCTGCTGATGGACGAGCCGCTGTCCGCCCTCGACCAGGCACGGCGCGACGAAATCCTGCCTTATCTGAGCCGGCTGCGCAGCGCGCTCGCGATCCCCATCGTCTACGCCAGCCATGCGCTCGACGAGGTGACGCGCCTCGCCGACACGCTGGTGCTGCTCGGCGGCGGCCGTGTGCTGGCAAGCGGGCCAGTCGGCGACGTGCTGTCCCGCGTGGACCTGCCGCTTGCCGCCCGCGACGACGCGGCGGGGGTATTGTCGGGACGCGTTGTGGCGCACGAGACGGCGCGGGGGCTTACCACCGTTGCCTGTGGCGGACATCTGTTCCTGGTGCCGCTCGTCAAGGCCGCCGAGGGTGCTGCGGTGCGGCTGCGCG
>CAZZVF010000165.1:0-1728 GCA_964657355.1 uncultured Buchnera sp. | reverse complement strand
ATTTCGATGGACTTGCCGCGGCTGATCAGCGTGAACAACGTGGTGCCCGCGGTGGTCGCCGCCATTGGTAACGACGCGCAGGGGCACGCGGCCTTGCTGGAACTCGACATCGGCGGCGCCTCCCTGCTCGCCCGCATCACGCAGGACGCGGCTTCACGCCTCAACCTGGCGCCAGGGTCAGGGGTACTGGCGTTGATCAAGGCGATGTCGGTAGAGTTGCTGTCGTAGGAAACGGCGGCAAGCCGTCCGGGAGAACAACCATGAACCAGATGGCCGAGACCGAAGCCGCCATCCGCCGCGACCTGGCCGCCGCCTACCGGCTGGTGGCGCTGTATGGCTGGGACGACCTGATCTTCACCCACATTTCGGCGCGGGTGCCCGGGCCGGAACACCATTTCCTGATCAACCCTTACGGGCTCATGTTCGAGGAAATCACCGCGTCGAGCCTGGTGAAGGTCGGCATGGACGGCAATCCCGTCGATCAGGTCAGCAGGGTGGTGAACCCGGCCGGTTTTACGATCCACTCGGCGGTGCACGAGGTTCGCGAAGATGCAGGCTGTGTCATCCATGTTCACACACCGGACGGCACCGCGGTCGCCACGTCGCGTGAAGGCCTGCAGCCGTTGAACCAGACCGCACAGCTCGTCATCGATGACCTGGCCTACCACGACTACGAGGGCGTTGCACTGGACCACAACGAACGCCCTCGTTTGCAACAGGACCTCGGCAGCAAGAACGCGATGCTCCTGCGCAATCATGGGACCCTCACGCTCGGCCGCACGGTTGCCGAGGCGTTTCTGCGCATGTATTTCCTGGAACGCGCCTGTACGATGCAGGTCCGAACGCGCATTCTTGGCCATGACGATTACCCCACCGAGCACGCGGTAATTGAAAAGAACGCTGCACTGACACGCAGCGGCGGCACCGCCGGCCTGGCAAATCACCTAGTATGGCCGGCATTATTGCGGAAGCTCGACCGGGTGGATGGCAGCTACAAGAATTAAAAGAAGCCGTCGCTGAGCGGTCGAATATCGGGTGGCACCCAGACGACGCGCGCCTTTGTGGAGAATAAAGTCGCGCGGGTCCAATGCCGCAGGATCCAATCCGGATCACCGAGTTCCGACGCCATCAGCGCGTTGCAGGTCTCAAACAGCGTCTCCTTCGCTCGCGCCTCGAGAAACATGCGGGCGGCGGTGATGGAGGCCTGCGTGATTGTCTCGTGATGGCCTTCGGTATCGGTGTTCCGGCCGCCGCTTGCTTCGTTGTAGCTGCGGATGATCGCCGGCAGGTCGCGCGGCAGGTCGAAGTCGGGACGGTGCCTGAGCAGCCATATCGTTGCGGCGAAATGAGCGGCGTGCGTCCAGGCGGATTTCGGCAGCGTCCGCGTGAGCAGGCCGGTCGCGATGGTTTCGATGTCGGCGTCGCTGCTAAAGGGCGTGAAGCTGGGCATGAGGGCTCCTGACGTCAGGAATGGCCAATGAAAAAGCCCGCCGGTAAGGGCGGGCTTTTGCGGGTCGGGCTGAGGAAAGACTAGCTTCGCTGTCGTCTTCGCAACCTGCACTCCGCACGCGCCGCCGCCGGCCGCCTGAAGGCGGCTTGCTGCTGCGATTGGTTCAAGCCCGGTGTGACCATGCGTCAGCGTAACGGTGTTTCGCTTTTGAGGTCAACGCGCTCCATGTTTCGTCGCGATTGCGTCGGCAGTTTGTGCCGCCGGTTCATCGCCGACCC
>CAZZVF010000164.1:0-7090 GCA_964657355.1 uncultured Buchnera sp. | reverse complement strand
GGTGCTGCCGTTGTCGCCCGACGCCACGCACACGGTAATGCCCAGCGTCGCCGCCTGCTGCAGTGTCTGGTTGATCGCATCCAGATCCTGCTGCGCGTAGCTCGACTCTGGGCCGCCCCAGCTGATGGAGATCACCGATGGACTGTTGGTCTGGTCGTTCACCGCGGCCGAGATCGCGTCGTTGAACCCTGATCCCTGGTTCGGTCCGAAATACACGGCGATGTTGGCGGCCGGCGCCACCACGCCAGCGACTTCGATGTCGAGCTGTACCTCGCCATCGGCGCCGTTCGGATCGCCATCGGGCGCATTGGCGCTGCCGTCCACCGGAACGCTGACGAGTTTGCCGGTCCGGTTCACCCCGGCGCCCTTGAAATAGGCGACGACGTCGCTGTCGCTGTAGCCGCCGCCCAGTTCGATCAGGGCGATCGTCTGGCCGGTGCCGTCGAGCCCGGTTGGGAACTTATAGGCCGAGGCTACCTGCTGCGGCGTGTAAGAAGTTTGAGCCTGCTGGGCGAGGCGGAAATGCGGCTTGGCAACCTGCCGCTGATCCAGGCCCATGACGGCGACAACGTGCGGCAGCAGGGCATCCGGCAGATACAGATGCCCGGAACGGCCGACGAAACTGCGCCCTGCCGCCTGGTATGTGCCGATCTGGTCGGGCTGGAACGCCGCCACTGCCTGGTCGTAGGTGCCGCGCAACTTCACGAGATGCGTTCCGGCGTCGGTCGAGTCCACGGTTAACCCATGCTCGCTGGCGAAAGACACAACCTGGTCGATGACGCTCTGGCTGGTGGCGTGGCGGGAGCGGTATTCCTCATGCGAAATACCTGCCCCCCCGGCCAGGTTCGGCTCCATCCGTGACGATGGACGCAGAACAACGGTAATGAGAACCGGCTGGCTTCCATCCAGGTCCCCGCAATCCCCGGGCGGCGCACCGCGGTAGCTGGCTTCGAGCTTCGCCATGGGCAATCTCCTTCGTTCGCGTCAGCTGCAGGTATGTGCAAAACACCCACGGCCGCAACGTGGTTCCGCGCGGCGCCACGATGGCCGGTGCTCCTAATTTTCTTACGCCAGCCTAGAAGAGGGTGTAGCCGCCATCGATGAGGAAGCTGTCGCCGGTGTGCCAGGACGACGCATCGCTCATCAGGTAGACCGCGATACCGCCGAAATCGGCGGGCTTGCCCCAGCGACGCATCGGAATGCGCGGTTTCACATTGCCGGCGAAGCGTTCGCTGCCGAACAAATCTCCTGTCATGTCCGTCTCCACCCAGCCTGGCAGGATGGCGTGCGCCCGGATGCCATGCCGCGCGTATTCCACCGCCAAGGCGCGCACCATGGAAATCACGGCACCCTTGGATGCTCCGTAATGCTCGTTGCGTGCGGCGCCCATGACGGCCGCCATCGACGAGGTTGCCACCATCACGCCACCGCCGCCGCGTTCCACCATGTGCCGGGCGGCTGCACGGAAGGTCAGGAACACACCATCGAGGTTGATGCGCATGACGCGGCGCCACTCGTCTGCCGTCATGTCCCCAAAACTGGGCGTGCCGCGGCCGCCCACGCCTGCATTGGCGAAACATCCATCGACACGGCCGAACGTCTCGAGCGTCTGAGCAAAGGCGGCCTCGACGGCCGCTTCGTCGCCGACGTCGCACAGGAAGGCCCGGGCCCGCCTGCCATGCGACTCGACAGCCTCAACTGAAGCTGCATTCTTGGCCTCGTTGGTGCCCCAGATGGCCACATCCGCACCCGCCTGCGCGAGGCCCTCGGCGAAACCGAGGCCGATGCCGCCATTGCCGCCGGTGACCAGCGCCACCTTGCCCGTCAGGTCGAAAGCAGGATGACCCATTCGCCCATCTCCTCACTGCCCCATCTTCAGTGTGGGACTTCGCCCTCTATCCTAGCGGTGGCGGCGCGCTGAGGGGAAGTTGTCGCACAGGATGACGCCCGCGCTCAGCCGCTGAGTACGCGCTGCACCGTTTCGCCGATTTGCAGAAGCAACGCACCGTCTTCGTCGAGGCCCACGAATAATCCGGTGAGACGGCCATCCTGCAGCACAAGAGCCCTGCCGGGAGCCGGTCCTCGCGTCAGCCATGCGTTACGGATCGGCTCGAACCCGTAGGTTCGCCAACGCTCGAGCCAGTGTGCCAGAGAGTCGATTAACGACAGGAGAACGGTGGTGGCGTTTACGCGGACTCCCGCAGCCGCCAGTGACGTTGCTTCATACGGCAATCCCTCAGGCGCGCTCGCCACGTTCAACCCGATGCCAAGAACGACGGAACCATCATCCAGCCATTCGGCGAGCATGCCTGAAATCTTCGGACCTCCGAGCAGAATATCGTTGGGCCACTTCAAAGCGGCCCTCGCGCCGTTCGGCACCATCGCATCGATCGTGTCGGCGACTGCAAGCGCTGCAATGAAGCCGATCTCATGCGCACGCCGCGCCGCCACGTCAGGCCGCAGAACGAACGATGCGTACAGATTACCGGCCGGGCTTACCCAATTGCGCCCGTGCCGCCCACGCCCGGCACTTTGCCGCGTCGCCGTTACCACCGTGCCATGCGCGGCGCCGTCCAACGCGAGTCGCCGTGCAGCAAGATTGGTGGAGTCGAGCACGCCAAACGCGTGGACGACGAAACGCATGTTTTTCATCTTCGCAAACATCCGCTTCTACTGTGACGATGCTCGAACCGGCGCCTATTATAGGCGTTCTTGTTCGCCTGAAACTTGTCCCATAACGCGGCCGCGGCGGAAACCGTGAACGTGCCCGTCGGTCATGCGAAGCCGGCAGCCTGGCAGCGCTTTATCGCGACCCATAAAAATTCGGCACGCGCGTTGGAACCTGAGCACGCTGAGCTAACCCATGCGCTCGATGCGGCGCTGAAGCATGACGCACTGACAATCCTCACGCGGCCGGACGGAAAGCCTTGGCGAGAGAACCATTTTAACCATGCGGTCGCCGACGCGGTGCGAGCCGCGGGACTGGCAGCTTGTCGTTTCATGGCCTGCGCAAGCCTGCGGCCCGCGTGGCTGGCCGAGGCGGCCGCGAGCGTTGTCGAATTGCTGCGATTACTGGACGCCGCACGCTCGGTGAAGTCACCCGCTACACGGCTGCCGCCGATCAGCCGCGCCGCGCATCGTCCGCCGTGGACAAGTTGGGCCGGCGCAAGATGAGGTGGACGACTACCTGCTCTGTGGCGTTCTTACGAGAGGCCCGGAGGCGCGCCCTTGGTCGCCGGCTGCGCCCCGTTGCCCGGTAGTTGCTTGGACTTGTGAGTGCTGTCGACCAGGGACTTACCAATCGCCAGCGCGGGCACGCTAACGAATAAACTCGCCACCCACGCCTGCTTGAAATAAAGGCAGCAGAGTGCGCCAGCCATTGCCGCGATACTACTTAGGAAACCGAGAACATGGCCGCGACGGGTGTCACGACGCTGATACTCTATGGCGTTTTTCATAGCCAAAAGCTGTGCAGCTTGGGCTTGCTCCGCCATAACCATAATCCGGTTAAACGTGCCCGGTAGAAGGGCCTCAAAGCGTTCAGCCGCTTCTGGCGGTGGGTAGGGACCTTGCCAACTCTGCATCACTGCAGCCGCTGGGAAGGGCATTCCTCCCGCTCCCAAAATAAATGGCGAGTAAGGCTGCAGGCCAGGCGGCATAACGACGCTGTCAGGTGTCGCCGGTTCGGGAGTAGGAGCCTGCGAGGACGAGGCTGCAGCCGGCTGCTGCGCGTCAGACCTGTCGGTCATGTTCCAACGCTGCCTCTACCTCTTCGTAAGCAGAACCGATGCGCGCCCCCGCGAGCAGAAAGCTCTGATAAGTCGAGGCCGGAACTATGTAGGCCATATACGACGGCGGAGTTGCATACAGGCTTACCGGTGCCGTCATTCCAGCCCAAAAGGCTGTCAGAAAGACCGGGTTTACATCCATATCGCTTTCTCCAGGGGACATTACGGTCTCTTTACTCACAGAATGATCGTAACGTTTTTGCATTCAACCTGCTGGGGCGCAACGTGTCAACGATTGCCGAAGGCAGTGCAGTGAGGCGGCTCGACTGACTGCTCATCGATTTTCCAAAGCATCAGTTCCACGGATAACCCGCGATCATCAAGAGAACACACATTGATAAATCGAAGGTTGAAGGGTGATAAACCGAGCCGCGGACACCGGCTGACCTATTGAAAAGATGGTAGCGGCGGGGTGACTTGAACACCCGACCAAGGGATTATGATTCCCCTGCTCTACCGCTGAGCTACGCCGCCATCTTCGGAAGCGGGGTGTTAGGCCGAGGGGTGCGGGCAAGTCAAGGCGCCGGGGCTGGGTCAGGCCGGCACCGCGTGGCGGCGTTCCCAGCCGAGCTGCATCTGCGCCACGATGGCTTCTGCACTGCCGCGCGGGTCGCTGCTTTGGGTGATCGGGCGGCCGACGACCAGGTAGTCCGCACCGGCCTCCACGGCCTTGTCAGGGGCGCCCGGGCGCTTGTGGTCGTCTGTGCCTGCGCCCGCCATGCGGATGCCAGGGGTCGCCACCAGCAATTCCGGCGCAGCCGTCGCGCGCCTGATCTCATCCGGGCGGTCGGTCGGCGAGGCGATAATGCCATCGCACCCTGCTTCAACCGCCCCGCGGACCCGCAGATCGATCAGCTCGGGCACGGTCATGCCATAACCCATCTGTGCCACCGCCTTGTCGTCGAGGCTGGTCAGCACGCTCACGGCGAATATCTTGAGGCCGGTCGGCCCTGCCGCATCCCGGCCGGCCACTGCGCTGCGCATGATTTCCGGGTCGCCATGCACGGTGAGGATGCTGACGCCGCGCCGTGCAACGCCCATGACGCCGCGCCGGACGGTCTCGCCGATGTCGTACATCTTGTAGTCGAGGAACACGCGCTTGCCGGCTGCCACCAGGTCGTCGATCAGGCCGTTCACATCAGGCTGCACGAGCAACCAGAAGCCGATCTTGAAGAACGACGCCGTGCCGTCCAGCGAGCGCACGAGCGTGCGTGCGGCGGGCACGTCTTCCACGTCCAGGGCCACGATAAGCCGGTCCTTGACGTCCATTGCAGTGCCCCAGTCCGTGTCTTCAGGTGTGATAGACCCCGATATAGCCGTGGGGTCCGTCGGCCACCAGCAGCGAGTTGGGGTTTAGGGCCTGGGCGAAGGCCAGTGTGAACGTGTGCTGGGCGCTGTCGGAGATGGTGAGCAGCTTGTCGGTCTGATCGAGTTTGATGGTAATCGTTCCAGTCTGCAGTGCACTGATTTCGATGAAGTCGCCCGCGACGAAACCGCTGAACGTGCCCGCAAAGGCACTTGCGTCGCCCAGCAGCACGTCCGCATTGCCGGCCGACATGCTGACCATGGTCGCATTCACCGGGCTGTCGAGATCCAGCCGTGCGCCGCTGCCGACGATGAGCGAGCCGGCGCCCGAAACACCGCCAAGGAACGCCAGCTCGCCATGGCTGATCTTCATGGTTCCGGTATCCACGACATTCGCCGTGATCGTGCCCAGGCCTGAACCGTTGTCCTGAAATGCGCCGGCGACCGTCAGCGTGCCGTTGCCGTAGATGTTGAAGCTATCGTCCTGCGTGAGCGTGGCGCCGGATGCTATCGTCGCCATGCCCGAATTGGCGACCATGATGTCACCCGACTGTTCGGAGACGCCCGTGATCGCGAGCACGGCGGAACCCGTGACGGTGAGCGTCTGGCCCGGTGTCCCGCCAATGGTCGTCAGACCCGTGCTCGTGATCGTGCCCGGCCCGATAATGGTGCCGCCGTCGAGCGCTGTCGTGCCGGTTAGATTGAGCGTGTTGCCGTTGAGCTCGAGGGTGCCGCCGTCCTGGCCCCAGATGCCCGCATAGGCGAGATTTGCGTCGAGTGAAACGACGGAGGCTTGAGGGCCCTGTGGCGTGTTTTCGATCAGCACGGAACCGGTTGTCAGCGCGAGCGAACTCGTAAGCGCGTAGGTCCCGTTGCCCGCAAGAACCAGCTGGCCGGCCCCGCTCACCGTGCCTTCTAGCGAGCCGTTTCCGTCCAGCACGAGGCTGCTCGCAGCGACTTCGAGCAATGCGCCCGTTGCAAGGTTAAGCGTGCCGGCGATGGAACTCGCACCGGCGCCGTTTTGTTTTGCAAGCGTGCCGCCGCTCAGAACGTCCAGCTCACCGTAGGATCCGAGGATGCTGGAGCCACCCTCGATGAACCACGATGCGCCCGCCTCTATGTGAGCAATCGGCAGCGAACCGCTCTGCACGCCAATTTGCATCGTGGCGTTCTGATAGACGTTATTCTCGATGACGACGTTCGAAAAACCCTCGATATCGACGCCGGAGGCATAGGACGGATTATTCCCGAGGTTGACGAGGCCCTTGAGGTCGAGCGTGCTCGTACTGGTCTTTATGACGCCGCCGTCGAGAATGGTCGGGCCGTCCAATGTGAGGGTGATCGGCGTCTTGCCAGTGGGCGCCAGCAGAAGCAGGCCGCCGGACTGATCCCAGGACCCTGCGAACGTAAAGCCTGTCGTCAAAGTCAGCACAGTGGAGAGCTGACCGGCCAGCACAAAGCCCCCGGTGTTGAGTCCGAATGTCGACGCGAAGACGTCATTCTGCGTCCCGCCATGGGCTCCCAGGGACAGCGTTCCCGCGCCGCTCGCCTTGCCGGCGAAGGTGTTCGTGTTGCCGCCGCTGAAATCGATCGTGCCGATGTTCACGTTGATGGAAGAGGTTTTCGTGTCGGTGTACGCCGTCAGGATCTCGGCCGTTCCGGCACCCGCAGTCTTCGACAAATTGCCGGCGTTATTCAGCAGGCCGTCCGCCGAAATGTCGTAGATCGTCTGGTTGCCGATGATGCGCAACGCACCGGTGGACGAGATGTCGATCATCGATCCATTGTGCAGCGTAACCGTGCCGGTCTCGTTCATGGACGAGGTGATATCGAGCACCGACGAGTTGTCGAGCAGTAGTCCATTCAGTTGTCCATGCCCGCTTGTGACAATCGTGCCGCCGGTAAAATCGGCGTCCAGCTGCGCACGGCCGGTGAGAGCAAGGGTGTTGTGGTTCAGCGAGACAGTCGCCTGAGCTCCCGTGTAGAAATAGCCGCCG
>CAZZVF010000163.1:0-7101 GCA_964657355.1 uncultured Buchnera sp. | reverse complement strand
TGGAGATAGGCGGCAGCAAGCGCCGCTGTTACGGTAGGACTGCTCGCGGCCGCCGCATGCGCCGCTTCGGCGACGGCAACGGCGCGATCCGCTTTCCCGTCGGCGAGCAGCGCCGGCATCAGCAAGCTGAGCGCACCTTCGTCCGCCGGATGGTTCTTCAGCCAACCCTCCAGCAGCGCCTCGCCGCCGTCATGGTCGCCGCGCAGGCCCGCCAGGCGTACCAGATTCAAGGTGGCAGGCCGGCTGTCGGGAAAGCGCTTGAGAAGAGCGCGCAGGTGGGCATCCGCAGCATTGAAGTCGAATGCCGCGATGTCGACCTGAGCATCCATCACACCGACCGCCTCGGTGTCGCCGACGACTTTGCGGAGCTCCCCGACATTCTCGCGGGCGCCGGCAATGTCGCCGCGTGCCAGCGCCGTCTGCACCAGCGTCTCCTGCGCGCCCGGCTGGGCAGGCTGCATCGCGAGCGAGCGACGCAGATCGTCTTCGGCCGCCTGCGTGTCGCCGAGGTTCATTTTGGACGCTGCAAGCCGGTTCAGGATCGCCGTGTTGCTGGGCACCATCGCGGAAGCCTTAGCAAGCGAGGCGGAGGCGCCCCTGAGATCGCCTGTCATGGTCTGGCCTCGCGCATAGAGATCGAGCGTGTCGGCATCCGCATGCCCGGACTCGACGGTGTCCTTGAGGAGCTTCAGTGCATCAGTCGCGCGACCACGCTCGAGGTCGACGAACGCCATGAGCCGGATCGCATCGTGGTCGTTCGGTGATTGCGCCAGGTATTTCGCGGCCGCTTCCTCCGCCTGTGCAGGCTGGCCGATGCCCAACTTTGCCACGGCCAGGAAATACAGCCCCCGCGGCAACTGCCCGAGCACCGGGGACAGTACGTTGAGGGACGCGTCGGCGGCCCCGAAGTCGTTGTGGCGTAAAGCAAGAATGGTGCGCAGGTAGTTGGCGGAAAGGTCGCGCGGGGCCGAGCGAAGCACCTGTTCCACGGCCTCGCGGGCCTCCTTGTCGCGCCCCAGCGCCGCTTCGGCGCGGGCGCGCGCGAGCCGGGCATCGAGCCGCTTCGGATTGATCGAAGCGGCCGTCTCGGCCGTCTGCAACGCTGCAGCGGCGTCGTTGCGATGCAACGCAAGGTCGCTTCGGAGCAGCCACGCATCGAGCTGTTTCGGATCGGCGGCAAGGATGCGATCGATCCGTGCGGTGGCGCCGGCGAGGTCATCAGCCGCGAGGTCGATCCTGGCACTCGTCAGCAGGATCTGCGGATCGGTAGGATCTGCCGCCTCTGCTGCGGCGGCGGACGCCTTGGCGGCGTCGACTTTGCGTAGGGCAAGCTGGGCCGCGGCCCGGATCGACAGGACGGTCCCCCTGCTACCCGCCGGCGCAGTGTTCGGATCGAACTCCTGCAGGATCTGGTCGGTCTGGCGTTCTTCCAGCATCGCCTGGCCGAGCGGGCGGATGATGGCACGCGCGTCGTAGCCGCGCGTCCTGGCGCGTCGCAGTTCGAGTTCTGCACCGCTTGGATTGCCCAGTGCGAGGTCGACAATGCCGAGCCGGTAGGCCGCTTCCGCGTTCTCCGGGTGCTGCCGGACGAGCTGGCGCAGATATAGCTCGGCGCCTTGCATGTCGCCGTGCTCCATTCGCGAGCGGGCCGCCTGTAACGCATCGCCGTGCCACGTTAGACGGTACCAGGCAGCCGCGCCCAGCAACAGGACGAACAGGGCTGGAAGCCCGAAAAGCACCACGCGACGCATGCAAGAGCCTCTCCCGATCGCCCGGCGCACTATTCCAGGCGGGTTGCAGCCGACGATGGTGCGTCTTTACGCTTTCGTCGCCGGCTTGGCACGGCTGGTTTCGTCCGCCACGCATGGGCGCGGCGGGGAAGCCACACCCACCACGCTGTTTGAACAATGATCTACCCAAGCGTGCGGTCTGGCTGCTAGGTTCTATCTGAAATCGGTTGTTTTAAGCCAAATCTCTATTTTTACACTTGCATCCCCCTGCGTATCGTTTATGATGCTCGCGCACTAAGTGTGCTTGCTAGCTGTTTGCGCCTAGGATCATAAGCCGGACCCCGCCCGCGATCTCGGATCGGTCTTGGCGCGGCGAAAAAGGGAGTTTTCGGAAACGTGCGGCATAGCTTGTCCCGGTCGATGACGTCGTTGCGCCTGTATGCGACAGTGGGCGTGATGGCGTGCGGCCTTGGCCTTGCCGCATGCAGCTCCGGTGGCAAGCTGCCTCCGGGCGCCGGCACCGAAGCTCCTCCCACCTCAGAATACGTGATCGGCCCGGGCGACGTTCTGTCGGTGTTCGTCTATGATGCGCCGCCGCTGAGTGTAACAGACCTGCCGGTGCGGCCAGATGGCCGGATTTCGGTTCCGCTGGTGCATGACGTGGTCGCCGCCGGCAAGACATCGACCCAATTGGGCGCGGATATCTCGGCCGCCTTGAAGCAATACGTGCAGAACCCGAACGTCACCGTCATGGTGCGGACGTTCCAAGGTCCGTCCGACCGCCAGGTTCGTGTCATTGGCCAGGCTGTCGATCCGCAGGCGATTGCCTATCGCGCGAACATGTCGCTGCTCGACGTCATGATCGCGACCCGGGGCTTGACGAAGTTCGCCGCCGGCAACAGGGCCTTTATCCTGCGCGGGTCCGGTCCCGGTCAGGTCAAGATACCGGTTCATTTGTCCGACCTGATCAAGGATGGCGACATCAGCCAGAACGTGACCATGCGCCCCGGCGATACGCTCATCATTCCGGAAAGCTACTTCTAGCCGCCATGGACCAGCTTCGTGACCTTGCCGCCCGCTATGGCGGTCTCGCATGGCGCCGTCGCTGGTGGGGCGTTGCAGCCGCCTGGCTGATCTGCCTGGCAGGATGGGCAGGCGTTGCACTGCTGCCGAACCAATACGAGGCAAGCGCCCGGGTCTATATCGACGCGGACGCTGTGCTCACTCCGCTGCTGCGCGGCATCGCCTCCGACAGCTCCCTCACCGACCAGATCGACCTGTTGCAGCGCATGCTGCTGTCGCGCCCCAACCTCGAGAAGATCATCGCGAAAACCGATCTGCAGCTCGATGCGAACTCCCCGGCGCGCGTCCAGGACGCGGTGGAGCAGCTGGGCCGCAGCATAAAAGTGGTGGCGCAGACACGGAGCATCTTCTCCATCGCCTACCGCAACAAGGACCGGCAGCTGGCCTTCGATGTCGTGCAGGCGGTGCTTGCCAGCTTCATCGAGAACAAGGCCGGCGACAACCGCGACGAAATGGAGCGGGCCAGCAGCTTCCTGGACAGCCAGATTGCCAGCTACGAGAAGCAGCTGCGCGACGCCGAGGCCAAACGCGCCGAATTCCGCACGAAATACGTCGACCTGCTTCCCGGCGACGGCGGCGTGAACCGGCTCGAGCAGGCACGCCAGCAGGTCACCTCGCTCACGGGACAGCTGGCGGATGCCCATTCGCGGCGCGTCCTGCTGGCCAATGAACTGGCGGGGACACCGCCTCTGGTGAGCACCGAGACGTTCGGCGGTGCCGGGGGCGGTAACGCCCTGCATGATGCGGAAGCGAAACTGCGCGATCTGCAGCACATCTATACGGACGCCTATCCGGAAGTGCAGTCGCAGAAACGCCTCGTCGAGAGCCTGCGCAACGCACCTGCTTCAGCCTCGCCCACGGCCGGTGGCAGCCGCTCCGCGCCCAACCCGGTGTTCGAACAGCTGAAGCTGAAGCTGGTGGACACGGACTCGCAGATCACCAGCCTGCAGCGGCAGATCGACGACGCCATGCACGACCGGGACCGGCTCGACAGCATCGCCCGCGGAGCGCCGGGCCTCGAGGCGCAATACGTCAACCTCAACCGCGACTACGACGTCGTGCGCAAGAACTATGACGAGCTGCTGGCGCGCCGCGAGAGCATGCGCATCGCCAGTGCTGCCCAGGTTCGTGCGAGCAACGTGAAGATGGTCATCATCGACCCGCCGCTAGTGCCCCAGGCGCCGGTCGCCCCGCCGCGGATCCTGATGTCGGTCGCGGTTCTGCTGGCCGGACTATTTGCCGGAGGCGGCATGGTTTTCATGCTCATCGCGACCGACCAGTCGTTCCACGCCCTGCCGGAACTGCGTCAGCTCGGCCTGCCGGTCGTGGGCTCGATCTCGCTGGCGGCGCTGCCTCCCACGGCCGCGATCCGCCTCCGCCGCGCGGCGAGTTTTGCCACCGCCATGGTGCTGCTGGTGGCAGCACTCGGCGGCGTTCTCCTGCATTTCAGTCAGCGGACCTGATGGACCAGCACGACACGCAGATGACCTGGACCCAGGCGCGCAGTACGGCTCAGCCGAGGTCGCTGCAGCAGATGCTGCGCGCCGGCCTCATTGTCGAGGACGAGGGGCGCACCAGGCTGGGCGACGAGTTCCGCATCGCCGCGAGCCGTGTGCAGCGTGTTCTCACCGCCTCGCTGAAGGCCGGCGCTCCCGGCGCTAACGTGCTGCTGGTGACGAGCACGCGGCCGTCCGAGGGCAAGAGCTTTTCCGCCATCAACATGGCCTCCGCGTTGGCGCAGACGGCGTCGCGCCCTGTGCTGCTGGTCGACGCCGACGCGAAACGCGGCAGCCTCAGCGACCTGATGGGCATGCGCGGCGAACGCGGCTTGCTCGACCTCACCGCCGACGCCGCCCTGGCGCCCCACAGCCTGATGGTCGGCACGCCGGTACACGGGCTTTCCATTCTGCCGCTCGGCGACATCGCCAATGTCGGCGAGCCCACCGGTCGTGCCCAGCCGTTGCTGAACGCCGCGGAACAGTTGTCGCGCACCTTCCCGCACATGACCCTCGTGATCGACACCGGACCGTTGCTGGCTACCAGCGACCCTAGCGTGATTGCGCCTATGGTCGGCCAGATTCTCATGGTTGTCGAAGCCGAACGGACGCAACGTAGCGAAATGGAAGCGGCGCTTGAAATGATCCGGGGCTGCCCGAACGTAATGCTGCTGCTGAACAAGGTAGCGGGACATCGCCGCACGCAGTTCGGCGCCTACAGCTACACCGGCGAATACTACGCCAAACCGAATTTGCCGCCGCCGCGCCCGGACGCCGAATGAACACCCTGGGTCACGGTCAGGACACCTCGCAGATCAGGCCGGGCTCCGGCAATCGGCGCCGGGCGAACCTGCTCGGGAGCTGCATTGCCTTCGCAGCCTTGTCAGGCATCACCGCAATGCCAGGAGCGGCTTTGGCACAGAATGCCGCTCCGCCGCTCGCCGGAAGTTCTTCGGGAAGCAACACCGGGACAGGCGTTGGGCCAGGCGCTGGAATGGGCGCCGGAGCGGGAGCGCCGGCGGGCGCCGGTCTCGGTTCGGGCAGCGACGCTTCCAGTGACTCCGGGTCCGATACCGGCGGCCCACCGACGCCACCGCCGGTCGCCGATACGGTGCTGCCGCGGGTCGGCATCGACGACAACCTGCCTGACCTTCGCGATCATCTTCTCGACGCGTTCGGCACGCCCGCAACACCGGAGCGTTCCGGGCAACTCCCGCAGAGCGGCCTGCAGATCACCAAGCAGATCGGCGTCTCCGAGGAATTCACCGACAATGCCGGGCGCTTCGCCGGCGGTGGCGGCTCCGGCTACGATTTCATCACGCTGATCCAGCCGCAGGTGACGATCACCGACGCCACGCAGCGTATCCAGCTCAACCTGAACTACGCCCCGACGGGCGAGATCTACGCGCGCAACACGGGCTACTCGCAGTTCGAGCAGGATGCGAGCGGCGACGTGCTCGCGACCGTGTTGCCGAACTGGCTGTTCGTCGATCTGCGTGGCTCGATCAGCCAGCAATCCGTCTATGGCGGCTTCGGGCCGAGCACGACGGCCACACTGGCGCCAGGCGACCGTGAGACGTTGAGCACCGCGTCCATCAGCCCCTACATGGCGCACACCTTCGGAACAGCGGGTACCGCGCAGGTCGGCGGCGCCTACATCTACAGCGCCACCGACGCTCCCGGCAGCGCACAGGGTTTCAACAACTCCGCGCCGTTGGGTTTCGGTGGCAATTACGGCAGCTCCTATCTCGGCACAGAGCGCGCCTTCGCCAACTTTACGACCGGCGAGGATCTCGGCCGGCTGCGCGACAGGCTCGGCACCGACGACAATTTCTATTCCGGTTCCGGAGCACTGCGCGACGCGCACCGCATCACGGTGACCGACGATGCCAGCTATGCGATTACGCGCCGCGTCGCCCTGCTTGGCCAGGTCGGCTACGAGGACCTTGCCTATCCTGCGAGCGACTTCAACTACTCCGGCCCGACCGGCGCCGGTGGCGTGCGGCTGACACCGAACCGCGGCAGCAGCCTCACGGTCGAATACCGCTACATCGATGGTTTCGGCTCGGTCTTCGTCCAGGGCTCCGTGCAGGCGACCCCGCGGATCAGGATCTTCGGTGGGTATTCCGAAGGCATCTCCACCCAACAGCAGGACCAGCAGGACACGCTGCTCGCCGGCGAGAATGACGCGACGGGCGCGCTCGCCTCAGCGACACTCGGCGTGCCCCTGCTTGGCAACAGCAATGCGTTCGGTACGAACCAGGATCTGCAACGGCTACGCAGGCTGGACGCCACAATCACGTATCTCGGGGACCGCGACACCATCAGCCTGTCGCTGCAACGCGAGCAGACCGACCCGGTAGGCCGCCAGCTTCCCGGGATCTTCAATGCGCCGACCAGCGGGACTTTTGGCAACCTGAGCTGGACCCGACAACTGACACCGCGTACTTCGGTAACCGGAAACCTCCAATACGGCAGCAGCCGCAACGCGGTTTTCATCGGCAACAGCCAGGCCTCAACGAACGACACGATCGCCTATTCATTGGGCTTGAACCACAATCTTTCCGACACGCTTTCGATCTACGGCCGCGTCGGCGGCAATTACGTGCTGAGCGGATACGGCAATTACGGCGGCGAGAGCGGCAACGAGAACGACCTCATCATCGGCGCGGTCAAGAAGTTCTGATGCGGTGAACGACGGTCCGATCCCCGGCACCCACGCCACTCCGGCCTCACCAAAGCCCGCGCCGGCTCCGCAGGACGCAATTTCTCCCTCAGGGAACGCAATGCCC
>CAZZVF010000162.1:0-7125 GCA_964657355.1 uncultured Buchnera sp. | reverse complement strand
CGGCGCAGTGTTCGCGTTGTAGATCACGCCCTGATCGGTCTGCACGTAGGTCTGGTGCACCGGACCGGCCTGGTACGTGACCGTGCCACCGGTGAGATTAATGACCGAGCCGGTTTGCGTAATCACCTCGCCTGCGCCTGCATCGGCGCCTTGCGGTTGCGACTGCAGCACCACCTGACCGCCGAGCGCCGTCCATTCCGCGATGCCGTGCGGCACCAGGCCGAGATAGCCGCCGACTTCGAACAGCCCGCCAGGAGTATAGATGTTCCCGAGCGGGTTGGTCGCCGTCGGCCCGTAAGCACCGCTGGCGATTTCGACCAGCGTGCGCGCATCGACATAGACATTGGTGGATTTGAGGCCGCCGCCGCGATTGGCCGCGCTGTCGCGCAACTGATACGGCTGCACGTTGATCAACAGGTCGTTCACGCTCGATGGCAGCACCGCGTTCGTGCTGCCGGAGACATCGATCGTGGAACCCCGCTCGAGCAGAACGCGGGTCGCCGCACCGATGGCGACCTGGCCGCCGGAAGTGACAGCGATCGCTCCTGGCTGCAGGTCGACGGTGCCACCGCTTGATATCTCTATCCGGCTTTCGCCCAACTGATCGGGCAGCACATCATGATCGTTCAGCTGCGGGTTGGTCGCACTCGCCTGCGACAGCGCCACGCGTTGGGCATTCAGCGTGACAGAGGCAGCGATGTTCGCGGCACGCTGACTGTCGAGCGCGGTCGCACCGTCGTCTTCGGGCACGATTTCGGTCACCGAACCGGGCGCCAGTGCGATGTTTGCGCCGGCAGTTCCGGGATCGTTAGGATCAGTTGGGGTCAGCAGATGGATCGTGCCGCGCGTATTTACGGTTGTGGTCGACAGGAGCACGCCACTCTGCACGATCGCATGACCGACGAGGCTGATGTCGCCCTGATCCGCCACCACGATGCCGGCATTGGCAACCGTGCCGCCAGGGAAATACGTGCCGGCGCCGCCGGTTTGCGTAACCGGCACATTCAGCGTCGCCACTTCGCTGCCGAGCGTGGTCGACGTTGTATTGCCTGCGGTCGTCGAGCCCTGGCTTCCGGGGCGCAGGGTGAATTCCGTGCCGGCCGCAAGCACAGCCTGGCCCTTCGGCGTTGCAATGACGCCGCTGTTTTCCACGTCGCCGCCGAACAGCATGACACTGCCGCCGCGTGCTGTGCCGGTTGCCGCCGCTGTCGCGATGGAGGCTCCGGGTGCGACGGTGATGACGCTTGTCACCAGCCCGTTGACGAAGGTGGGTATGTAGCCGGATCCGCTTTGCGCACCGTACAGGTTGAACGTTGCGAGGCCGTTGGCATCGATGCCGAACTGCGCTTGTGCGATGTTCGCGGTGGCGGCGACCAGCGAGCCGACATTGACGCTGGAGCCGGCGCCGAACGCGATGCCGTTCCGGTTCAGGATGTAGACTTTGCCGACCGCCGAAATGGAGCCGAGGATCTGGCTCGGGTTGGCCTGCGGATCCAGCACCGAGTTGATGGTAATCCAAGAACTCGCCTGACTTCCGCCGGTGCTCTGGTCGAACGTGAGATGCGTCTTGGCACCGACGTTGAAGGTTTTCCACGCCAATTGGGCGAGCACCTGGGTCTGCTTGATGGTGACGTCGGTGATGGTGCCGGAATGCGCCTGAGACGGTGCCTGGGCACCCGTGTAGGAGACCGGCGCACCGTTGTCTGCGAGCACTTCGAGGCCGCCGGGCGCCAGGCCATCGGGCACCGTGACGCCGGATTGTGCATGGGCGCGCCCGAGTGACTGGGCGAGCGCATTGAAGCGGGCCGCGGCGGTCGCCAGATTCTGTACCCCGAGCTGCGCCTGTTTGGCAGCTGTGACTCCGGCCGAAGGTGGCGCCGAGGCAGGCGCGGCGTGGCGGGCCAGGGCAAGCGCCTGGTTGATGGACGGAAACAGTGTTCCGGAACGCGCCGGGCCGGCCGTGAGCAGCAACGCCCCAACACTAACGCCCTGGAGAAGCGCCACGCGGCAATGCGGACGCGCTGCCGTGTCTCGCCGTGCACCCTGCTTTGGGAGCGGCTTGGCGACCGGGTAAGCGGCAATGGTGGACAAGGCGGGATGCTCGCACGCAGTGGACATCCGGAGCGTCTAGCAGAACACGGGCACGTAAAACCGAGTGCGGGCCGCCTGAGCGAAACTGTCACATAATCATCAAAAAGGCTGCGATTTGGGGTTGGCCCGGTGTTCAAGACAGGCCTTCGTCGATGAAGGCGATCCTATCGTGCCGACCAAGCTCCAACGCCTCGGCATCGTTTCCGCGTCGGCCCTGCAACGGACTGCAGCGGCGGGAGCTCGGCTCCGCGCATTGCAGCGCGAACTTGTCGCCCTGGAACGCAATGTTGAAACCGGCGAGGCGCCGGATCCGGCGGAGAACCCGCGGGCAACTGCGAATCATCTACATCGGCGGTCGACCGGCCTGTGTCTCGCAAATACCCGCTTCAAGGCCGAGCACCCTGCCGCAATGATCGACATCGAGCAGACGGGGTCGCGCGCGATTCAGCGCCGGATCGGGATGCGCCCAAGTGGGCAGACCGTCTTGCTGTGTTGCTGGGTGTGTCTACATGAACCATGAGCCGCAGCTTCAGAGCGTGAGCGACGACTCCCTGATGCGAACGAGAAAGGCCATGCCGAATGACCCGCGAACAGCTCACCGAAAAGCTTCTCGACATCAAACGCGAGAACGCGTGGACCTGGAAACACATAACAGAAACCATCGGCGGTTTGTCGCCGGTGCTGATCGTGGCGGCCTGCATGGGGCAAATGCGGTTGCCGTTGGGCCAGGCGGCTCGTGCGCGCGAATTGTTCGGGCTAACCGACGCGGAGACACGCCTGCTCGGCGAGGCGCCGATGCGTGGCATGCCGATGCCGCCGACCGATCCGCTGATCTACCGCTTCTACGAGTTGGTGATGGTGTATGGCAGCACGTGGAAAGAGCTGATCCAGGAAGAGTATGGCGACGGCATCATGTCGGCCATCGATTTCGACATGAGCATGGAGCGGCGGCCGGACCCCAAGGGCGATCGCGTGCAATTGACCATGCACGGGAAATTCCTGCCCTACCGCTATTACGGTGCTCAGCAAGGCACACCGGAACTCGGAGTCAAGGAGGACTAGCTAGCTCTCTGTGTTGGCGAGCATCTTTATCCGACAGTTTACCCCAGTCGGTCGGATGATGCTCTTTAGAACGGCAAATCCGCAGCGGTGGTTTGTCACTCCAAACAGCTTTCGCGAAGCCTGGCGCCATAATGCTCTTCGTCTTCCGCAGGGTCATGCCCGCTGGCGCCCTGCTCACCTGCGATTGCGCGGGACGCTCATTCGGGGGCGGTCGTTGCCCGGGCGGAAGCAAAATGCTTTCTCCTGGATAGGTGAGAGTTCTCTGAGGATCGAACTTCCTTGGGGGCTGCCATTTACATTACAAGTGTCGAAGCAATGTATGCCGATAATGAGCGTGTTGCGGCCGTCCACTTTTGCGACTGCGATAGCTCATGTGAGACTTTGCCGAAGTTCCGGGCGCTCGTGGTGGGATTCTATCGTTTCTCTCGAGAGGCTGTCCCCGTCGATAGAGCCTGCAGACTGTCCATCGGGAGATGTTCGGCCTTGGACGCGGCCACGTTGGTCAGTGCTCTTTGATACGGCTTGGCGGACAGAGGTGGGTCGCGCTGTCTAGGCGGGGGGAATCGAGCCAGCCGAGGGGCTTTTGCAGAAATAGCAAAAAAGTTTTGGGTCACCCGCATCCAGAGTTTCAAAAACGCACGTAACCTGAGTAGGATGACGGCCGCGACATCCGCCGGAGCTTTGAGTGCGGTGAACGTCAAGGAAGTTGGACATGAAACGCATTTACCTTGCGGCGTCAGCGCTTGCGCTTACGACCGGATTTTACACGGCCGCCACAGCTTCCAGCCATCGCGAAGCGCCTCTGATCGCTGGCATGCCGAGGTTGGACGCATCCGACTTTTACATGTTCCGAAGCTATGAGCCGGGACGTGCTGCCTTTGTCACAATGATCGCCGATTATGTTCCACTCCAGGATCCAGGTGGTGGCCCGAACTTCTACCAAATGGAGAATAAAGGCTACTATGACATCAACGTCGATACGACAGGCAGCGGCAAACCCACTTTCTCCTACAGGTTCCGTTTTCATGACACGGACAAGAAGCTTTCGGTGAACGTCGGCGGGATCGATGTTCCAATCCCACTGATCAACGACGGGCCGATCACCGACACTGATCGTAGTGCATTGAATCGCATAGAGACATATACGGTCTCTCTCGTAACCTACTATAAGGGCCAGGCTACCGAGACGCCATTGACGGCAGATAATGGCAGAACGACGTTTTTCAAACCCGTCGACAACATCGGCGATAAGTCGATAGCAAATTACGCGGAGTATGCCACAAAATTCACCTACAAAATCAATATACCCGGATGTGGTGGTCAAGGCCGCTTATTCGTCGGCCAGCGCAAGGACCCGTTCGTGGTCAATCTCGGCGAAACATTCGACCTGGTGAACTACGCCCATCCAATTGGCGAGCAGTATAACTCTGCAGCCATGGATGACCTTGCGGGCAAGAACGTGACGTCGATCGTGTGGGAAGTGCCGGCCGCCTGCCTCACAAATGTTGGAGATCCGGTCGTCGGCGCTTGGACGACGTCGTCGCTAGGTTCACCGCAGCAGAATGGCACGACGACCTACAAGCAGGTTTCAAGGCTTGCCAATCCTCTGGTGAATGAACTGGTCATTGGCCTGCCGGACAAAGATCGGTTCAACGCTTCACTGCCCGCAGATGATTCCCAATTCGGCAAATACGTCACCAACCCGTCGGTGCCGGCTTTGATTCAAGCACTTTTTAACACGCCAGCTCCTACTCAATTCCCGCGCCAGGACCTCGTTGCGGTTTTCCTGACAGGTGTATCAGGGCTGAACCAGCCGTCACATCTGACAAAACCTTCCGAGGAAATGAGGCTCAACACCAGCATCGCCATCACACCTTACGGCGCGCAGAACCGACTTGGCGTCATCGCGGGCGACAATGCCGGCTATCCGAACGGCCGACGGCCCGGCGACGACGTTGTAGATATCACGTTGCGTGTTGCCATGGGTAAACTCTACGCGCTTGGACTGTATGGCGGTCCCGGCAATGCTCCGTCAGGAAACCTGGAATTCACAGATGGTGCATACACCGACGACACGCATTATCTGCAGGTCTTCCCTTACGTGATGCCGCCGTTGTCAGACTCGCCGCAACCAGTGCACGAGCCGAAATAGGCGCCGGTATTTGAAACGTGGAAGCAGGCGCTGCGTGGTCTCTATGCCGCGCTGCGTCCTGCAGCCATGGGCATGCCTGCTGTCACTTTGCCTCACCTTGGTTGTGGCGCGTGCCGAACCCTTCGTGCCTTCCGCTGACGGCGTCATTCTCGAACGCTTGCCTGATGCCGGCGACAGCGTTGCCCGCGCGTTGCGCGCGAAGCACCGTGCACTGGACGCCGATCCTCGCAATCTTGCTCTAGCGCTGAGCGTCGCGCGTGGCGATCTCGATCGCAGTCGCGCAATGGGGGACCCGCGGTATCTGGGCCGCGCGGAGGCGGCACTCGCGCCCTGGCCTGCCGCAGTGACTGCACCGCCCGAGGTGATGCTGTTGCGCGCTGTGATGTTGCAGAGCAACCATGATTTCGAAGGCGCGCTCACCATCCTTGCGCAGGTCGTCCGCCAGCAGCCGCAGAACGCCCAGGCCTGGCTGACCAGCGCGGCCGTCCACCAGGCGCAGGCAAATTATTCCGCCGCGATCCATGATTGCGGTCAGTTTGCGGGGCTGCTGCTCGGACTTGCGCCGGATATCTGCACCGCGTCCGCAATGTCATTGACAGGTCATGCTCCGCTTGCGCTGCAGGCAATCTCGCTGTCGCTCGCAACCAATGCCGAGGAGGCGGCAAAGGAGCCTGCCGTGGCCATGTGGGGCCTGACCCTGGCTGCGGAGACCGCTGCCCGGCTGGGCGATCCATCTGCCGAGACGTGGTTCCACCGCGCCCTCGCGCTCGATGCGAGCGACCCGTATTTGCTGGGCGCATGGTCGGACTGGCTGCTGGACCAGGGGCGGCCCGCGGAGGTCACCGCACTCCTTGCCGGCCGAACGCGGATCGATCCGCTTCTGCTGCGGCTCGCACTTGCGGAACAGGCAACCCGCGCATCTGGGCTTGAGCAGCATATTGCTGACCTTGCCGCACGCTTCGAAGCCAGCCGTCTGCGTGGCGACGCCGTGCACAGGCGAGAAGAGGCCCGGTTCGCGCTGGAGCTCCTGCATCAGCCAGGCCGCGCGATTGTTCTCGCGGTCGCGAACTGGGCCGTGCAGCGCGAGCCTGCCGACGCCCGGATCCTTTTCGAAACGGCGCTTGCAGCCCGGCAGCCCAGTGCGGCCGGACCTGCGCTGGTCTGGCTCGATGCCAATCACGTGCAGGATGCGCGGCTCGCAGCCCTTGCATCCAAGGTGCGCGCGATGCCTGGCACTAGAAGCTGAACGGTGCGGAAGCTATGGCTGCTGATCCGTATCTTTGTCGTTCCGATTGCGGCTCTGATGCTGCCGGGAGCAGCACTGGCGCACAGCGCCAGCAGCTCCTACCTTCATGTCGACGCCGGGAGCAGCGAGCTTTCGGTGCAATGGTCGATCGCCCTGCGAGACCTGGATTATGCAATCGGCCTAGATGACGACGCCGACGGCGCCATCACCTGGGGCGAGCTGAAAAAACACGAAGCAGCCATCAACGCCTATGCGCTGGCGCGGCTGCTACTCTCCGCCGATGGCGCGCCGTGCAAGACCGGCCCGGTGACCGGTCTTGCCGACAAGCTCAGCGACGGGGCCTACGCAGTGCTGCGATACCGGGCCACGTGTCGGACTGCGCCACGGCATGTGACGGTGCATTACGCTCTTATGTTCGACCTTGATCCGTTGCACCGCGGATTGCTGACCTTATCGGTTGCCGGCGTGCCGCATGCCTATGCGCTGTCTCCTGCCGTGCAGACGGTCACCTTCGATGTGACGCCTGGCTATGGCGACACCATCAGGAGTTTCTTCGCAACCGGTGTCGATCACC
>CAZZVF010000161.1:0-7184 GCA_964657355.1 uncultured Buchnera sp. | reverse complement strand
TCCGCTATTTCGACTTCGACCTACTGCTAACCAATCCGCCTTTTGCGGGCGAGATACACGATTCTCGTATCATCCAGCAGTTCGAAATCGCACGTGGCGAAAAAGGTAAGTGGCCGGCCAAGGTGGGACGAGACCTTCTGTTCATTGAACGCAATCTCGAATTTCTGCGACCCGGCGGGCGGGCCGCGATCGTGCTCCCGCAGGGCCGGTTCAATAATTCGGGTGATGCAGCAGTCCGCAGATGGATCGGCGAGCGTGCGCGCATTCTGGCCATCGTCGGCTTGCACGTGAACACGTTCAAGCCGCACACTGGAACCAAAACGAGTGTTTTGTTCGTGCAGACCTGGAACGATGACAAGGAGAGCGCAAACTATAATCCGCGCCGCAACGACTATCCCGTATTCCTGGCCACCAGTGAGCGTTCAGGAAAAGACAACAGCGGTGACTACACCTACCGGATCGGGCCCGACAATGCTCCACAACTCAACAGCCTTGGGCAGCGCATCGTTGAGCATGACCTTGACGAGATTGTCGACGCGTTCCGACAGTGGGGAGAGAAAGAAGGTCTAAGCTTCTACCAGGAGCAGGAGTAATGGCCGTCTGGTCTATTCTGCACGAACCCGTTCAGGCACCCGGCACCCGGCTTGATGCAGAGTACTATCAGCCTCGGTACCTGCGCGACATCGAACACCTCAACACGTTTGATTGCCGGCCTATACACAAGCTGGCGTTCGTGACCGATGGCATCCACGGCTCGCCAGATGAGGTTGAAGACGGAGGGGTACGCTATCTCTCAGCCAAGTGTGTCAAGGACAACGATTTCTCAATCGGCGACACGCTGCGGATCAGCGACGTCCAGCACGCGGCCAATCCCCGCACCAGCCTCGCTGTAGACGACGTACTGGTCACCACCGTGGGGACTATCGGCAACTCCGCCGTGGTACAACCTGACCTCCTGCCCGCAAACTCGGATCGCCACCTCGGTATTATCCGCCTCCACGCCAACGTGGATGTAGATCCATACTTCTTGTCCACCTTCCTCAACTCGGAGCTTGGGCGCTTCCAGTCGTTGCGGGAAGCAACGGGAAATGTGCAGCTCAACCTCTTCATCGAGAAGATCAGGATGCTGCTTGTGCCCCGTCTGCAATGCGAGATGGAGGTCGCGCGTCTCACTCGGGCTGCCTACGCTGCCCGGCTTTCGGCGTCTCACCATGTGAGTGAGTCCGAGGCAGCCGTGATCACGGCCCTGTCCATGCAGAAGCTCAGCCTGCATTCGTCCAGAGCTTACACGGTGCAACTCTCAAGTATGTTCCAGGCTGATCGCTTCGGCGCCGAGTTCTTCATGCCAGCCAAGTCCCGCGCGCAGGAAGCTCTAGCCAAAGGAGGCTCTCGGCCGCTTTCAGACTATGTTACCAGCGTTAGACAGATGTGGAACCCACAGTCCGCGGGGAAACAGCTTGTCCGAAACTTCGATCTAACGCACGCCTTGGAGCCGTTCTTGGACGAACGCGTTGAGCCACGCGAAGCGCACACGATTGCCAGCACCAAGAAAGTGTTGCGACATGGTGACGTCGTGATCAGCCGCCTTCGATCTTACCTCAAGCAGATTGCCATCGTGCGGTGCGACAACACGGTTCCGATTACCGGATCATCCGAGTTCATCGTGCTGCGTCCTGTTCGTGATTTTCGGGGCGAGACCCTTCTCGCATTTCTCCGCTCCGAGGTAGTCCAAACGATCCTGACTTGGTCTCAGGACGGCACGAATCACCCTCGGTTCGATGAACGTGTCCTGCTGTCCATCCCTGTTCCTGATCGCTTGGTTGCAAACCAGACCCCGATCAGTCGCCCGATTGAAGCCAGCATTGCCGATCGGCAAACGATGCTGGCACGTCTTCAAGACGGTCGGCGTCTCATCGAAAGCGAAATCCTTGGCTATTAGCACATAGACCGAAGCCGATGCCTGCAAGTCGCGATGTCACAGACGCCTTAGAATGCGTTCTGTCAGTATTCTTCTCCAATGTGCGGCACCACACACGAGCAGCGTTCTTGCTTTGTGACGAGTTTGTAGAGGTAGCGTGCAAGGCAAAGCTGAAAATGACTCATCCATCACATGGGCATATCAACTTCTTCAACTTGCTGTCGCATGCCGTTGTTAGCCTTGATCCAAAGACTTCTCCGTTAGGCGCTGCTCTAATGCGGAGCCACCAGACTCGCAATGACATGCAGCACTCGAATGCCGCAGCAACGGTGGACGATCAACACTGCGCCGACGCTATACTGGACGCGGTCAATGCTCTAGAGCATTGCTTTCCAGGATCACAAGCCGCTCTGACAGATAATCTGCAAGTTGCTCTTCGGGTTGTTAGGTTAATTTCCAGTCAAGGAAACAGCCGGCAAAGGGCAGATTTTGAGGATGCAATGTTCAGACGGAAATGGAACTCGCCACCACGATCAGCTACAACGAGAACCATACCTATCTCTGTGGGGGCTAGACCTCATTGGGGCCACGTCATCATGTCGAACAACGTGGTCATGAATGAGATACTCGACAGTGTTGGCGCTTCCTAGTCGCTACGAGGCAGCTTTCGCGCGAGAGCCTTGATAGGTCAGCCGCTTCCCCACTACGCCCCGCAGTGCATTTACCGTCCGCTGCGCATCGTCCACACCCAGCTTCACCCGGTTGTTGTATCGGAAATCGAACTCGGCCACGTAGCGGTGGAGGTGCTTGACGGCGCGATGCTGATAGACGCCCTTCATGCCGCGCTTGAACACGCTGTAGAAGCCCTCAACCGTATTCGTGTGGGCATCGCCGCGCACATACTCGCCCGCGCCGTGGCGCACGAAGTCATGTGCTGCAAAGGTCTTGTTCAGGGCGGCATACTGGCCGGCCTCATCGGTCATAACGTGCGTGCCGGGCGCGACGTTCGCCCTGATGATCGGCAGGAGATCGGCAGCAGCGGTGCCGTTCACATGGAAGGACCGGCTACCGCCGCCGCGCTGCACCAGCGTCAGGACCGCATTTTTGTGGGCGTAGCCGCGCGCGCCTTCAGGCTTCTTGTACTTCGTGCCGATGAACGTTTCGTCGATCTCAACGGTGACGCCCTCGCCACCCATCGGCGGCAGGTTGCCGGACTTAATCGCTTCACGGAGCCGATGTGTCATGAACCACGCGGTCTTGTACTGCACATCCAGAATGCGCATCAGCTGCTGGCTGCTAATGCCTTTCTTGCTGCTGCACAGCAGATAGGCCGCCTGGAGCCAGAGGTTCAGCTTGACGTGGCTGCTCTCAAACACGGTACCGACGGTCACCGTGAACTGGCGCTTGCAGGGACCGCAGCGACGCAGGCCAGCGCGACCACCCTTAACCGTCGTGATCCGATCCAATCCGCCACAACGCGGGCACACCGGACCATGCGGCCAAAGCGCCTCTTCAAGAAACTTGAAGGCGGCGGCTTCGTCGTGGAAGTGCGGGGTGGACAGGTGGGACGTGGACGGCTTCTAAGACTGGAAACCTACTATCAGGCGTCGTGTTTGTCAACTACATAAGCCCCAAATAAAAGGCCCGGCTGCTCGCACAGCCGGGCCGTCGCTGCGGCGAGGTCGCTACTTGAAGAGGTTGGGCAGAACCGCCGTATGCTCCTTCTGCACTGCCTTAAGCTGCATGGGATCCAGTCCGAGGGCGGTCAGGATCGTCGGCGCGATCTGCGTCGTCAACACGGGAGCCGTGACCGAAGTGTTGCCAGCGAGACCGGCGCCGCTCACCACCATGGCGACATGCCGGTCATCGTCGCTGAAGCCGCCATGTTCCGCCAACTTGGTGCCGCCGGTGTAGATGGTTCCGTGCACGGCGATCCCGATGAAGTCCGGCGTACGGTGATCGTGCAACGGCGACTTATAAACTCCCGGCAGCTTGCGGCCGTCGATCACCTGCTGAATATTCGCTGCCGGCGCGACGCTGTTCAGATAGGCCAATGCGGCCGAACGCTGCGCGGGCGTGGCGCCCGGCTTCAGCCACAGCAGCAACTCGTCGTCGGCAATCTCGAACGTGTAGTCCGGCGTCTGCGGGAAGAACTGGCTGTCGTCGCGTGTCGTCCGCAGAGCGGGATCGATCGGCGACTGACCGTGCTTGGCGCTGACGATGATCAGCGTGCTGTCGTAGATGCCCTGCCGCTTGAGTTCGCTCACCATCTGGCCGAGTGCGCCGTCGACGTAAGTGAGTTCCTGCAAGAGCGCGTTGTTGGGCGTCCCGTTACCATCCTTGTAGCCGCCGACGAGGCCTTGTGGATCCGTCGGGCCCGAAACGGCAAGCTTTTGACCGACGCTTACGGCCTGGAAATTCATGCCGAACACTGCAGGCACACCGACATAGGATGTGCCTGTGCTGTTGAATCCGTCGATCTCGTGGATGATCGCATCGACCTTGTTCTGGTCGTAGGTGCTCACGGCATTGAAGCTCTTTGTATTATCGCCGGCTCCGCCGAGGATATTGTTCGAGTTCACTTCCGGGGTGTAGAGATCGTCGATGCCCTTGCCCGATGGTCCCTGCAATATCTCGTAAGCCGGGTGCTTGTCCGACCAGGCGGTCCGCAGCCCCGCGGCCTTGATGACTTCGAAGATGGTATTTGTCTTGATGAAGTGGTGCGGGAGCACAGGGTGGCAGGTGCCGCCATCGTCCGACAGGGGCAGCGCTGCGCGGTTCAATTGGCTCAACGGGTTGCCCAGGGTGCCACCACCATCGAGGCGCGACGAATCCTTGTCGAGCGGCTCGGCGAGATTGGTTTCCGTCCCAGCCGGTCCCGCGCAATTCGAGCCCGCCGCCCACACGCTGCGATCGTAGCTGTCATCGTAGAAAATGTCGGCGGTAAGCGGACTGGCACCCGTCACCTGGGCGATCATTCCGGGAAAACTGTCCGAAGGAGCCGTCGTGTAGGCGTTCTGAAACGTCACGCCCTTGCGCGCCAGCTGCGAGAGGGTCGACTGCGCATTTGCCGGATTGCCGACCCAGTTCTGCAGATCGAGGCCATGCATACCGTCAACACTGATAAGCAGCACATGCTTGTATGAACCCGGTGCCGCGGCACGCGCTGCAACGCAGCAAGACGCAACCGCCAGCAGGCCACTGGCGGCAAGCAGATATTTCCGCATGGTTTCGATGTTCCCCAAATTGGATTTTGGCGGTGAACGGCTAGGGCAAAAACCCGAAAATAATAGTGACATTTTGAAGAATCTGCGGGGATGACAGGGCACGCAAGCCGATCGACCAACACAAGGTGCAAGGCCGGACGACGTTCGGAACCAGGGCATAATTCGTTGTAAGTGCCAGGGGGTAGCGCCAGGGGGCGCGGCCCAATCTCAAGGCCACGGCTCCTGCGCCGACACCGAGCAGGTAGACCGCGCGGTGGTGCTGGTTGACGGCGACGGCGTTGTCATTTCGCTTGGTGCGGAGTGTTCCGGCACTACCAGCCACCAGATTGACAACACTCCACTTTTCCACAAGGGTGGAAATATGGAGAAAACGGATATCGTCGCCGCCCTGGCTGCCCTCGCCCACGAAACCCGCCTCGATGTGTTCCGACTGCTGGTGCGGACGGGACCCGAAGGGATGCCGGCCGGCCGGATCGGGGAACGCCTGCGCCTGCCCTCTGCGACTTTGTCGTTCCATCTCACCCATCTGCGCTATGCCGGCCTGGTGACCTTTCGCCGGGAAAGCCGGTCGCTGATCTACATGGCCGAATATCCCGCCATGAATGATCTGCTGGCCTACCTGACGGCTAATTGCTGCCAGGGCGACGCCGCAGGCTGTGGCGTCGCCCACTGTGATTCCGCCACTCTCGTCACGGCCAAAAAAAGGAGTGCTCGCCAATGAAGCGTTTGCATGTGCATGTGTCCGTCGAGGACATCGCTCAATCCGTGGGTTTCTACAGCACGCTTTTTGCGGCCGAGCCGGCCGTGATGAAACCCGATTATGCAAAATGGATGCTGGACGATCCGCGCGTCAACTTCGCTATTTCGGCGCGTGGCGGGCAGACGGGCCTCGATCATTTCGGCATCCAAGTCGAGACCCCGGACGAACTGCAGGAGGTCTACGGACGGCTGCAAAAGGCCGACCGGCCGGTGCTGGAGGAAGGGGCCACCACCTGCTGTTACGCCAAATCGGAAAAAGCCTGGATCAGCGATCCTCAGGGCCTGTCCTGGGAAACGTTTCTCACCTCCGGGGCAAGTACGGTGTATGGCGACAGTGCCGATCTCGGCGCGGTTCGCACGGCGTCGGGCGGCCTGGTACCGTCCGTTGGAGTGGCCGGCGCTTGCTGCGCACCCAAGCAAGAGGCGGCGGGATGACCGTCACGATCTACCACAACCCGGCCTGCGGCACGTCGCGCAACGTTCTTGGCATGATCAGGAACACCGGCGAGGAGCCGCACATCGTCGAGTATCTGAAAACGCCGCCGTCGCGCGACGAGCTGGCGAGGTTGGTCGGCCGCATGGGGCATGATCGACGGCTATATCGCCGGCCTTATCCTGCTGGCAGCGGCACCCTGCACGGCCATGGTGTTCGTCTGGTCGAACCTGGTGGACGGCGAGCCGCATTTTACGCTGTCACAGGTCGCCCTCAACGACGCCATCATGATCGTGGCCTTTGCGCCCCTGGTGGCGCTGTTGCTCGGCCTGTCCTCGATCACGGTGCCCTGGGACACGCTGATCCTGTCCGTGGTCCTCTACATCCTCGTGCCGGTTGTCTTAGCGCAGCTCTGGCGGCGCTTCCTGCTGGCCTCCGGCGGTCTGTCGGCGCTCGGCCGCACCCTGCGCACCCTCGGGCCGCTGTCGCTCGCTGCGCTGTTGCTGACGCTGGTGCTGCTGTTCGGCCTGCAGGGCGAACAGATCATGCGCCAACCGGGCGTTATCGCCTTGCTGGCAGTGCCGATACTGATCCAGGTCTATTTCAACGCAGGGCTGGCTTACTGGCTCAACCGCCGCCTGGGCGTTGCCTGGTGCGTAGCCGGCCCCTCGGCTCTGATCGGGGCCAGTAACTTCTTCGAGCTGGCTGTGGCGACTGCCATTGCACTGTTCGGATTTCAATCGGGGGCAGCGCTGGCAACGGTTGTCGGCGTGCTCGTTGAAGTGCCGGTGATGCTTTCCGTCGTGCAGATCGTGAGGCGCTCACGTCCATGGTACGAAGCCGGTGG
>CAZZVF010000160.1:3532-7307 GCA_964657355.1 uncultured Buchnera sp. | reverse complement strand
CTATTGGGATAGGATCAGCAACCGCCCGGCAGCACTGCGCGCCCGTGAAATCGACGATGCCCTGATTGCGCAACAGAAGGCCGCTTCAGCCTAGCAGGACCGCTCCCAATCGAAGACCAGGAGCTATTTCAGGCGGCCCGGAGTGCGCGTGGAAGTCCGGCGATCGCGTCGTCCAGCAGCGCCCGCTCCGCGTCGGCACCGAAGCCGCCGCCGATCACCTTGCCGGCTGCCTGGGTGGCGAGCTCGGCGGCGGCATCGCGCATTTCGGCCACGGCGGCTTTTTCGGCTGCCGCGATCCGGTCATGGGCGAGGCGCTCGCGGCGCTTGGCGGACGCGTCCGCTTCGGCGACGGCCGCCTCCGTGAGGCGCTGGGCCTCGATGTGGCTCCGGGCGAGCACGTCGCGCGCTTCGGCAATCGCCGCTTCGCGTGCGTCGTTGGCTTCGGCCAGCATCGTCTCGGCCTCGGCGCGCAGGCGCTGCGCCTCGCCGAGTTCGGCTCGCACTGCGTTGGCGCGGGCGTCGAGCATGCCTGCCATTGCTGCCCAGAGCTTGCGCCCGAACAGCACGAAGAAAATCACGAAGGAGACGAGAACCCAGGATTCCGGATCGCGCAACATGGTCGTCCCCATCGTGTTCAGGCCGCTTTCCTGGCCGCTGAAGCCCGGTCCGACATGATATTGCCGACAACATCATGCACCCGGTCACGCTCGGCGGACTGGCCGGTTAGCCGGGCAATCACTGCTTCCGCAGTGTCGGTGGCGATGTCCTGCAGCCGGCTCATGGCGTCCCGCCTGTCGGCTGCAATGCGCGCCTCGCTTTCGGCGAGCTGCTTGTCCAGCCGGGAAGTCTGGTCCGCGGCCAGGGCGTCCGCTGCGGCTTTAGCCTTGCGGGTCGCTTCGGCGATGGCAGCCTGGCTTTCGCCGTAAGCCTTCTGCCGGGCGGCAAGCAACTCGGCCGCAGCCCGGTCGGCGCCAGCCTTGGCGAGTCGTGCCTGCTCCAGATCGTCGCCGATCGTGCGCGCCCGAAGCTCGAGCACCGAAGCAACCTTCGGCAGGCCCCAGCGGGCGAGCAGGAAATAGAAGCCGGCGAAGATGATCGCACCCCAGACTACCTGGGAGACCAGGAGCCTGTTGTGGAAATCCAGCTGCGGCATCGTATCCGCCCGCGCGGCGCCCGCCGTCGCGATGGAGCCGAGGGCTCCCCACGCAGCAGCAAGCACGATGCGTCCGCTAAAGCGCCTCATGGCACCTGTTCCATCACCCGCGGCAGGTCTCAGGTGAACAGGATGAGGAACGCGATCAGCAGAGCGAACAACGCCACCGCTTCCGTCAGCGCGAAGCCCAGAATGCCGAGACCAAACACCTGGTCACGCGCCGCCGGGTTGCGGGCGATGCTGGTGACCAGCGCCGAGAAGATGTTGCCGATGCCGATACCCACGCCAGCGAGCGCGATGACGGCGATGCCGGCTCCAAGCTTCGTTGCGGCTGCGACGTCCATGGTAAAAGTCCTTCTGAGTGTTGGTGGTGGAAAACGGCGACTGCCCGCAAGCAAACTTAGTGCAGGTGCACCGCGTCATGCAGGTAGATGCAGGTGAGGATCGCAAACACGTAGGCCTGCAGCGCTGCGACAAGGAGTTCGAAGCCCATCAGCACGACGTTGATGGCCAGCGGACCGATCGCGGCCGCGGTGCCGAGAACGCCGGCGCTGCCCATCATCACGACGAAGGTGGCGAACACCGCGAACATCACATGCCCGGCCACCATGTTGGCGAACAGACGGATGGACAGGCTCACCGGCCGCGACAGGTAGGAGATGATTTCGATCGGCACGATCAGCGGTGCGAGGAACACCGGCGCGCCATCGGGAAAAAAGTAGGTAAAGAACTTCAGGCCGTGCTCGGCCAGCGCCACGATCGTGACCAACACGATGACCAGCACGGCGAGTGCAGCGGTCACCGCGATGTGGCTTGTGTAGGTGAACGAGAACGGGATCAGCCCGAGCAGATTGCCCATCAGCACGAAGAAGAACAGCGTGAAGATGAACGGGAAGTAGCGCTTGCCCTCAGGCCCGATCTGGTCGACCGCCATGTTGTAGACGAAATCGTATGAGAGTTCGGCCGCTGCCTGCAGGCGCCCCGGAACGACCGCGCGCGGCTTGGCCCCGTAGTACAGCAAGGCCAGCACGAGCGCCGCGCCGATGACCATCAGCAGGTTGGCCTGGGTGAAGTTCACCGAGGCGCCGAGTGCGCCCAGCGCCGGATGCAGCGTGAACTGCCCGAGCGCATCGATCCTCTGTTCTCCGCCCGCTGCCACTATGCCTGCCCCACCACGCCATCGCCACACATGTCGGCCTGCTGGAACGAACATCCGTCCGCGCCATTACGACCGCTTCGCCGCTGACTTCAGATCCCCTTGCGAGGACCTACGAGGCGCCAGACGTTCGCCAGTCCGGCCGCACCGCCCAGCACGACAAAGAGCGAGAGAAACAATGGAAGCGTGTGCAGCCAATGATCGAGCGCCCAGCCGATGGCGACCGCCACAGCCAACGCCGACACCAGCTCGACCCCCACCCGCAGACCGACACCCAGGGGAGAGGCCTCCTTCCCGCTGGAAGGTGGGGCTGATCCCGCGGGCGGAGCATCCAAGCCCTGCCTGCTGCGGGCGGCCTTCAGACGATCCTCGAAAGAAGACTCGCCTTTGCCGCTTCTGTCCTCGCTCATCGCCGCTCCGTCCTCGCAGCCGGTTGTGGCCGCGCATCCCGGGGCCGGAAAGCACGGGCTTGCTAGATGCGGCGCTGGCGGGTGTCAAGGCGACGAAGGGCAGCCGAAAGCCCTAGTAGGGCGGCTGCAAATACCCACGCAGGATCGGCAACTTACTTCAGCGGAACCGTAAGCTGGGCACCGCCGATCCGCGCCGCGTGCTCGTTGTCGATCGTCTGCGGGCTCGACCCCGCAATGTAGCCATCCCCGCTTGAAGGATAATGCAGCGCGAAGATGCTGGGAGCGAGATTGGGATCGGTGGACGGCGCGTCGCGCGGCGGCTGTACGTCCTCGTTCGGCATGGGCGCATCGCCGACCGCAGGCGGTAATGCAGGCTCGCTCGGCCGGTGCAGCGATGCGGTCTGCGCCGGCCCCTGGGCCGCCCGCCGATGGGCTGCGTGCCTGTGATGCACCTTGTGTGCAGCGGCGTGTGGTGCCTGCGTAGTTGCCGGCGAAGGTCCCGCCGGCTGCACCGCGTCGGCGGCGACTGCCGGCACCCCCGACAAACACCCCGCAATCAACACTGCGGCTCTAAGACACCCCGAATTCGCCATGACCCGCATCCTGATGCTCCCGCGCTCCCGGGCGCCCCGGTGGCCTTGAACACAACGTCCGTCGTATGATCTGGGTTCACCAATACGGTTTTGCACCATTCAACTACGATCGAAGGTGATCCTCATGGCGCTGGCAGGTTTCTGAAGATGTATGGCGTGGACGAATGTCGCCGCTGCGGAGTGCGCATCCATCCGCACGGGCCCGAAGTACGGGCTCAGGTCGAAGCCACGTTGCGATCGAAGAAGAAGATGCCGGAGGCGCAATGGCGCAAGCTGGGCCTGCTTGGTCCACCGACACCCTTGATGCTGCGGCATCCCGCGACCGGAGCCTGTTACGAGTGCGGCCGCATTATGACGCAGCAGAAGATGCAGCCGTTCAAGCGACTCGCCAAAGCACTGATCGGCTTTGGGTTCGCGTTCTTCATCATCGTCGTGTTGGCAACCTACGTCCTCTATTAGGGAG
>CAZZVF010000160.1:0-3522 GCA_964657355.1 uncultured Buchnera sp. | reverse complement strand
GGAGCGCCAGCGCACCCGGGAGGGGAGCAGATCGCCGCCCGGCCGAGGCTCTGCTACTCCGCGGCCTGGAGCGCCGGTGCCTGTTCGGCGAGTGCTGCCGCGGTCCCCAGATCGACCGACAGCAGCCGCGAAACCCCACGCTCCTGCATGGTCACGCCGAACAGCCGGTCCATGCGCGACATCGTCAGCTGGTGGTGCGTCACCACGAGGAAGCGTGTTCCCGTCTCCCGCACCACGTCGTTCAGCAAGGTGCAGAAACGCTCCACATTCGCATCGTCGAGCGGCGCATCGACCTCGTCCAGCACGCATACGGGCGCCGGCATGCAGCGGAACACGGCGAAGATCAGGCTGAGCGCGGTCAACGCCTGCTCGCCGCCCGACAGCAACGACAGCGTGGCGAGCTTCTTGCCGGGCGGCTCGGCGTAGATCTCGAGCCCTGCGAGCAGCGGGTCCTCATTGCCGGACCACGCGAGATGCGCGCGCCCACCGCCCATCATGCGGGTGAACAGGGCGCGGAAATGCCGGTCCACCTCCTCGAATACGGCAACCAGCTTGGTACGGCCTTCCCGGTTCAGGTGCCCGATGGCGCCGCGCAGACGGGCGATCGCCGTGGCAAGCTCCTCGCGCTCCTGCTCGATGGTGGAAATCCGGCCGTCGAGCTCCTCGACCTCCGCCTCGGCACGCAGGTTCACCGGCCCCATCTCGTCGCGTTCGCGGGTCAGCCGGTCGAGCTTCTTGCGCGCGCGGTCTTCGGCCACTTCCGAAAGGTCGAGCGCCTCGGGCAACACCGCGTCCTTGCCGAGCCGATCGACCACGCGGGCGAGGATAGCCGCAAGACTGCCCAGTGCAGCGTCGCGGGCGCCCTCGGTGCGCGCCAGGGCCTCGCGCGCGACGCCAAGCCTGGTCTGGGTTTCCCGTTCGAACCCCATCGCCTGGCGCAAGGCGGCCTCCCGCCCGCCCAAAAGGGCCGCATCCGCCTCGTGCTGTGCCACCGCCTCGGCAAGTCGCGTGTCCGAGGACGCGGCACGTGCCGCGTCCTCGTCATGGGCCTGGGTGAGACGCGCCACCTCGCCCGTCGCCGCCGCCTCACGAGCGCCCAACGTGCCGGAGCGCTGCATCGCCTCGGCGTGCCGCGAATCCCAGCCGCCGAGTTCCGCTTCAAGCCGGCCGCGCTGCGTTTCGGCCCAGGCAGCCTCCGCCTCCAGGGAATCATGCCGGCGACGGGCCTCGGCGAGATTCATCCGTGCAGCAGCTTCCTGCGCACGCGCCGCCGTCGCTGCCTCGGCGAGTGCCCCCGCGTCAGCCAGAGCCGCGATCCTTGCTTCGGCGGCCCGGTGCGCAAACCCGGCGCTCGCACAGGCGGCCGTGCTGCGTTCGAGCAGCAGGTCCAGCGCAGCCAGCCTGCTCTGCATCTGCACCGCCTCGGCTTCCAGGCGTGCCGCTTCCTTGCGTGCCAAGTCGAGAGCGCTCTCCGCCTCTGCCCGCCGCCTGCCAGCCTGATCCACGGCGCCCGCTGCTTCACGGGCAGCTGCCGCCGATGCCAGATGCGCCTGCTCGCTTTCTAGCCGCGCGCGCAGAGTGGCTACCACCGCCGCGCTCTCGCCCTGTGCGGTGTGCGCCCCAGCTGCCTCGGCGCGCGCCTGGTCGAGCTGCGGTTCCAACGTCGCTTTCCGCCGTGCTTCCGCCAGGAACGCGTCACTCAGGCGCCGATGCCGGCTCTCGGCGTCTCCAAGTGCCGTACGCGCCTGCTGTCTGGCCTCGCGTGCCGCGACGAGGGCGGCCGAGGCAGAAGCCGCCTCCCGCATGGCGGCCTGCGTAGCTTCCGCCAGCACGCCTGAATCCGGCAGTTCCCCGAGGCTCGCCTCCGCCTGCGCCAGTCTAGCTTCGGCATCCTCGTAGGCCGCCTGGGCGCGCTGCAGCGCGGGTTGCAGCCCGGCAAGGCGCGACTGCGAGCGCTCTGCCATCGCTGCCAGCCGCTCGCACGCCTCGCGGCGCTCCCGCAGCCCCTGTTCAGCCGCATTGCGGGCAAGCCGCGCCTCGGTTTCGAAGTCGAGCGCTGCCGCTGCAGCATCCTCGGCATCGCGCAGCGCGGCCATGGCTTCCCCGCTCTCCGACCGGGCGCCGGCAAGTCCTGCGAGAGCGGCCTCCAGCTGGTTGCGCAGCCTCAGGCGCGTGGCCGCCTGGTTCGAAGCGCCTGCGCGCCGGACCAGGCCGTCCCAGCGCCATGAATTGCCGTTTCGGTCCACCGCGATCTCACCGGCCGCCAGCCCGCTCTGCACATCGGCGCCGTCGGTGCCGTCTTCGAGCAGCCGAACATGCGACAAGGCTCGCCTCAGCGCCTCGGGCGCCTGCACCAGCCGCGCCAGCCCGGTTCGGCCATCGTTGTCGGAGCCGGCAGGCAAGACGGGCAGGGCACGCCAGAAGGATAGCGCGTCCTCGTCGAGCGATGCCTCGGCGGAGTCCGCCAGGGCGGCCCCGAGCGCCGCTTCCAGGCTCTCCGGCACCGTGATCGCATCCAGCGCGCTAGGATGTCCGGTTGCCTCGTTCCCGAGCGCCGCGCCCAGGCCGGCGGCTTCGGCCTCGGCACGCGCCACCGCGGCCTCACACGCCGCCAGCCCCGCCCGGCCTGCGGAGAGTGCCTCCTGCGCCCGGGCCGCGCCCTCGCCCAGCCGTGCCAGTGCAGCCTGCGTCAAGGCAAAGGTCTCGGCAGCCGAGGCGACTGCCTCCTCAGCCTGCGGGAGCGATCCCGCTTCGGCGAACTCGGCGCTGCAGGCCGCAACCTCCCGGTCGAGGCTGGCGATCTCCGCCTGTTTCCGGCTGACATCGGAGCGCGCCGCATCGCGTGCATCGCCGCTCCGCTGGCGCGCCGAGTGCAGGTCCTCGGCACTCCTGGACGCCGCCGCCGCCGCTTCCACCGCATCGTGGGAATGCCGCGCGGCCGCTTCGAAGCGTGTTTCACACTCCGCGAGCGCCGTTTCGGCAGCGCGATGGGCCAGGGCCGCCTCGTCCAGCCTCGCTTGCGACACGCAGGACGCAGCCAGCGCCGCCCAGGCCGTTTCCAGCTGCGACAGCTGTGCGCGCGCCTTCTCAAGTCTGCCATTCGCCTGGGCGAGAAGCTGCCCGGCGGCCTCCGCCTCACCGACCATGTGCTCGTGGTCGCGCTGGGCCCGGTGATGCGCGGCGTCGGCCTCGGTTTTCGCCGCCTCGGCGTCGGCGAGCGCGGCCCTCGCATCTGCCAGCGCCTGCTCGCCTGCGGTCACGGCCAGCCGTGCTTCGGCCAGGGTTTCCCGCGCCGGGATGGCGGCCTCGAGTGCCGTCCGTTCGCTCGCGGCCGCGGCATGACCGGTGCGCGCCTCCGCGTCGCGCTGCACCGCCTCGTCGAGCGCCAGGGACGCTTGCCGGTGCTCTGCCGCCGCCTCGCTGGCACGCACCGCCGCATCGTGGGCGTCGCGTTCAGCCTCAGCCAGCAACCCTTGCAGGTCCGCGACGGTCTCGCGCGCGGTCTCGACCTCGGACGGGAAG
>CAZZVF010000159.1:0-7309 GCA_964657355.1 uncultured Buchnera sp. | reverse complement strand
ATGCTGCACGGCGTCGGGCGGCACTGTCAGCGCTCCCTTGAGCAAAGCAAGCTGAAGCTTCGCCGCGGCGAACTGGCCTGGCCAGAGCCTGTCGTCCTTGTTCTCGAAGGTCGCCTTCAGCTGGATCGTGCCGGTGGGCGTGTCGATGGTGTTGTCCGGCGTCAGCAGCGTGCCTTCCGACAGCTTGGTGTTGCCGTCCGATGTCGCCGCGATCACGCGGGCCGGGCCCTGTGCCAAGGCGGCGCGAACCTTCGGCAGATCGTCTTGCGGCAAGGTGAACACGAGCGAAATCGGGTGCACCTGCGTGAGTGAGACAATACCTTGCGCGTCGGTGGCGTGGATGAGGTTGCCGATATCGGTGTGCTTCAGCCCGACGACGCCTTCGATCGGCGCGGTGATGCGGCAGAACGACAGATTCAACGCAGCGCTTGCGATGGTGGCCTCGTCGCCCTTGATGGTGGCGGCGTCCTGTTGGATCAGCGCCGTCTGCGTGTCGACCTGCTGACGCGACGCGAAATTGGTGCGCGCGAGCGAGGCGTAGCGCTGTAGGTCCAGCCGCGCATTTGCCATCTGCGCCTGGTCGGCGGCGCGCTTCGCTTCCGCCTGGTCGACCGTCGCCTGGTAGGGACGCGGATCGATCACCGCGAGCAGGTCGCCCGGCTTTACCGTCTGGCCCTCACGGAACGCGATCTGCTCCAGCGTGCCGTCGACCCGCGCCCTGATCAGCACCGAACGATAGGCCTGCACCGTGCCGATACCGCGCGTAAACACCGTGACGTCGTGCCGGCCGGCGTTCGCGACCTGCACCGGCACAGCGCCATCCTGGTCCGGAGCCGGTGGTGGTGTCTGGGCCGAAGCAGCCACCGTCCCGCAGGCGAGCAGGGCGCTGGCTGCCGCGGCACATCCGGCAAGGCATGCAGCGCGCCATTGCGTCGTGTAAGCGAGCCTGTCTGCGGACCGCACTTCGAAGGGCCGAGTGCTTGGATTGGAACTCAACATGACGCTCCGAAATGCAGGCGGCGCCCGCATGGCGCCGGAAGACTCGACATCAGCCCCGACGGTCCGGCCAGGCGGCTGCTCCTGCGCAACTTAGTGGCGATCTCAATCGGGACTATGCGGATAATCCCCGAACATACGACCCCGGACCGACCTACCACGTGGCGGAAGCAGCGGGTCTTGCAAGGGACCAAGACGCCACACGCCCTCACGCTCGTGTTTCCACGCGCGGCATGATAACGTGCCTTACCATCTTGGCAAGCTGTGCCCCATTAAGCCAATGGCCGCCAGGAGGTTCCGGGTTGCACCTATCGCGGCATCCTGGATGCCAGCGCCACGGTCATGAGCCTGTAGGCCGACAGGTCGCGGCCCGTGCCCATCGCGCGTCCGGCGGGAGGTGGTGGCGCATTGAAGCCGGTGACCGGGTGCGGAAGGCTGCCGAAACCCGGGGCGGTGGTTCGAGGCACAGGCATGTTGGCGTCGGCCGCCGCATCGGGCGCCATGCCGGGCGTCAACGAGGCCAAGCGCACCTGCGGGCGATGCGCCGGCCGCCTGACCGTGGCTGTATCGCTCGGCGGTGTGGCCCATTCGGCCAGCACCTTCTTCTGGTAATCGGCCCCGATCGTCGGAGTCTGCGAGTGATAGGCGGCGGCGGCGTGTGGCCAGCTGCCGGTCTGCCCAAACAGATTCAGCAGGAAGGAAGCCGCATAGGCAGCGTTCACCCCGGGGTCGAACGCCTGATCGAGCGAGCTGAACGCGTCCGGATGGTGCATTAGATTGACCTGCAGGCATCCAACGTCGATCGACTGCACCCCGCGGGCCTGCAAACCCTGCACGGCCGCAATCGCTGCCGCCTTGGTTTCGTAGAAGGAGCCCTGACCCAGCGCATTGACGGTCCATGGCCACGCCACGACCTGCCCGGTGGCACCAATCCGCCTGCCCGATTCGACCCGCGCGATTGCGGCTAGAAAGGCTTCCGGCACGTGGCGGGACTGCTCCGCTGCCGTAATCGCCGCCTGGCATGGCGCCGCGTCCTGCTGCGTGTATCCCGCCGTACCGGCCCAAGCGACAGGTGCGCCATCGGTCGCCATCACCCGCATGGCAATCAGGAGCACGGTGAGGAACACGATCAGGCGCATGCCGTGTGTCTAGGCCACTAATGCTAACAGCCGCTTAACGCCCTCATTTCTTCAGACGACATTCCAGGGTCCCAGTTGCACCCTGTCCTTTCGTCTCATGCTGCATTGCAAAAAAGCGCTTGCAGATACACCGACCAAACCATAGATTGTGCACTGCAGCGCGCTTCGGCGTGCTGCTTCTTGGACGTTTCCTCCCTAAACTTGGCGGCGCCGCAAGGTGCCGCCACTTTTTTGTGAGTGATGCCGAGGGTCCGTCCGCGACGACGCAAAGCCGCGGATTATGACCGCCCAGTCTGAAACCACTTGCGTGTTACCGTTGCCTATCCCTACCATCTGAAGGTGTATGGGATCGATGGTTTTGGCCCTGTGGTTGTAATTCTCCCGCGCATATCGTGCATGCGGCAGGCGAGACAGGGGAGGCAGCGCGAGTATGCCAATTTTGATGAAAGCATTTTTGAGCAACGACCTCGCGGGCGGCATGCAGCGCCTGCTGCGTGATCGCCGGGGCATCACCGCCCTCGAATACGGCATCATGGCCAGCTTCTTCTGCGTCGTGCTGGTGACGATCTTTCTTGGCTTCGGCAACACCCTTAAAACCATGATGTCGGGCGTTAATTCCGCACTCTAGAGTTTTTTCAGATCGACCGGTCTGTCGAATGATTCCCTAGCACGCCGATCGCAGAAGCACGCCTTCGCCCCCGGCTTCGTCAGGTCCCCGCGTTCCGCGCGCTGGTCAGGTCCAACGCCTGCTGAACCAGCGCCTCGACCAGCGCCGACATGTCGGCCTGCACGCGGTCGAACCCCGGCGCCTTCTCCATGCTCGCCTCATCCATGTACAGGCACCGCGCGAGCTCGATCTGCACGGCATGGATGCCGCCATCGGGCCGGCCGTAATGCCGGGTCACATAGCCGCCTGCATAAGGGTCGTTGCGCCGCACCGTGTAGCCCAGACCGCGCAGCATGCGTTCCATTTCGCGCATCAGTGCCGGGGCGCAGGAGGTGCCATGCGCGTCGCCCAGAACGATGTCGGGGGTCGGCTTGCGGCCTTCGCAGGCATGCGCAGGCATCGAGTGGCAATCGATCAGCACGCTGGCGCCGAAGCGGCCGCGCGCCTCGTCGATCAGGCCGCTCAGGGTATCGTGGTATGGCTGCCAGCATGAGCGGATCCGCCGTTCCGCCTCGGCGAAGCGCAGCCGGTGCCCGTAGATCGGCGAGCCGTTCGAGGTGATCCGGGCGATCGTTCCCAGGCCGGCGCGTACCCGAGGGCTCGTGGTGTTCACCCAGGACGGCAGCTCGTCCTCGAACATCGCGGGATCGAGCTCCCACGCCTCGCGGTTCACGTCGCAGAACGCCCGCGGGAAACTTGCCGCCAGCAATGCGGCACCATAGCTGGGAGCGGACCCGAACAGCTCGTCGACGAAACTGTCCTCGCTCTTGCGCAAGGCAACCCCCTGCAGGCGCGACGATGCGACAAACTCGGCCGGATAGTCGCGCCCGGAATGCGGCGAAGAGACCACCAGCGGCGCCAGCGGCGGCTCAGGACGGCGAACAATCAAAAGGGGAGGAGCGATCGAGCCGGCGTGGGGGAAGACCGGATCGGAATTCAAGCTGCGTCCCGCAAGGACCAATGGTGGGCGCGACAGGGATTGAACCTGTGACCCCTACCATGTCAAGGTAGTGCACTACCGCTGTGCTACGCGCCCGCCGTTCGGCGAGGCGCCTTCCTAGCTTCTCCCCGAATCGCTTGCAAGCTCCGCCGGGCACGCCCCTTCAGCCGAACGCGCTGTCATAAAAGCTTCATCGTTCTGTCATCGTCGCGTCATGGCCCAAGGCTAGGGTCCCGCCGCATCAGACAAGAACGCGGAACAAGACCTTGGCGCCGGATTGGGCCCAGGAGCCGCCGCACGCATTCAGCAGGAGCCTCCATGAGCATGTTTCGCACCCTGTCCGCGGTCACAGCCACGGCTGGGATCGCCGCTGCCGCTTTCGTGGCCTCCGCGCAGGCACAGGCGATCACCGGCGCGGGCTCCACCTTCGCCCAGCCGATCTATGGAAAATGGGCCGACATGTCCAAAGCGCAAACCGGCATCGCGCTGAACTACCAGGGGGTCGGCTCCGGCGCGGGCCAAAAGCTCGTTGTCGCCCGTACCGTCGATTTCGGCGCCTCCGACGCCCCGATGCCCGCCGACAAGCTCGCCAGCGCGAAGCTGCTGCAGTTCCCCACCGTCATGGGCGCGGTCGATATCGCAGTGAACCTTCCCGGCATCAGGGCCGATCAGCTCAAGCTTACGGGCGCCCTCGTTGCGGCCATCTATATGGGCAGCATCACCAACTGGAACGATCCCGCCATCGCCAGGCTCAATCCGGGCGTAAAGCTGCCTGATCTCGCCATTGCGCCGGTCTATCGCGCCGACGGATCGGGCACGACCTACGTATTCACCAGCTATTTGTCCAAGGTCAGCCCGGACTTCAAGTCCAAGGTCGGCGCCGACAAGGCGGTCAGCTGGCCGGCCGGCACGGGTGCTAAGGGCACCGCGGGCGTCGCCGGCGCGGTGAAGGGCACCGAGGGCGGCCTCGGTTATGTGGAAAGCGCCTACGCGACGCTCAACCACCTCACCACGACGCAGCTGCAGAGCCATGACGGCAGCTTCCTGAAGCCCACGCCGGCGAGCTTCGCCGCCGCGGCTGCCGGTGCCAACTGGGCCGCCGCGCAGAACTTCGCGGTCGATTTGAACGACCAGCCGGGGGCCAATGCATGGCCGATCGTGTCGGCAACCTTCGTGCTGCTGCCGACCGACCCGAAATCGCCCGCGCAGTCCAAAGCCGTGCTGAAGTTCTTCGACTGGAGCCTCAGCAACGGCGACGCCATCGCCACGCAGCTGCAATACGTGCCGCTGCCGGCCGCCGTGAAGGCGCAGGTTCGCGCATCCTGGAAGGCGATCGCGGGCTAGGATCGGGGCGAGAGGCTGGAGAAGACCGTGCCGCTTCCGGTCTCGGCCGCGACCTTTCACCCCGATCTGTCGCCCACGCCACCCATCCCAGTGCGCCGGGGGACACAGGGCACGGGCGATCGCATCTTCGCCGCGGCAGCCACGTTCTCGGGCGTGTTGGTGCTGGCCCTGCTCGGCACCATTATCGTGCTGCTGTTCATCGGGGGCCTGCCGGCATTCCGCGCCTTCGGACCGCATTTCTTCGTCTCGCCCGAGTGGAATCCGGTCACCAAACGCTTCGGCGCGCTGATCTCGGTCTATGGCACCGTGGTGAGCGCCGTGCTGGCCCTCGTCATGGCGGTGCCGCTCGCGTTCGGCGTGGCGTATTTCCTCACCGAACTGGCACCCTCATGGCTCCGCCGGCCGGTCGGAACCGCGGTCGAACTGCTCGCCGCGGTGCCATCCATCATCTACGGCATGTGGGGCTTCTTCGTGCTCGCGCCGCTCGTTTCGCACACGCTGAAACCGTGGCTCGCGGCGACGATCGGCCACGTGCCAGGCCTGGCCCCGGCATTCTCGTCCAAGCCCGGCGACAGCAGCATCTTCACCGCGGCAATCGTGCTCGCCATCATGATCATCCCGTTCATCGCCGCCACCATGCGCGACGTGTTCCTGACGGTGCCTGCCATCTTCAAGGAAAGCGCGTTCGGCCTCGGCTGCACGTCTTGGGAAGTGATCCGCTACATCGTGCTGCCCTACACGCGCGCCTCGGTGATCGGCGGCATCATGCTCGGCCTTGGGCGGGCGCTCGGCGAAACAATGGCCGTCACCTTCGTCATCGGCAACACCAACCGCATCAGTCCCAGCCTGTTCGCACCCGGCAACACGATCGCCTCCCTCGTGGCACTCGAATTTCCCGAAAGCGAAAACGGCAGCCTGCAGCTTTCATCCTTGCTGGCGCTCGGCTTCATCCTGTTCGTCATATCCTTCGTGGTGCTGGCAATTTCGCGTGCATTGCTGCGCCAGCGCGTGGCGGCCTGAAGCATGAGCGCCAGCCTCGCCGCACGACCCGAAGCAGCGTCCGGCCGACCCACGCTGCTGCTGGCGCAGCGCCGCCGTGCCACCGACCGCATTGCACGCGTGTTCGCCTGGAGTGCCACGATCATCGCACTGGGCTTCCTCGCCAGCATCCTTTTCACCTTGTTCTACCTCGGTGTTCCCGGATTGCGCCCGGCCGTGTTCACCACAGTGACCAAGGCGCCGGGCTCGATGGGCGGCCTCTCCAACGCAATCCTCGGCAGCATCATCCAGACCGCCCTCGGCACGCTGATGGGAACGCCGATCGGCCTGATGGTGGGAACCTATCTCGCCGAATATTCCGGCCGCTCGGCGCTCGGCAACACGGTGCGTTTCGTCTCGGATATCCTGCTCTCCGCGCCCTCGATCCTCATCGGCCTGTTCGTCTACCAAGTTCTCGTGGCGTCGGTGGGTGGCTTCTCGGGCTTTGCCGGCGCGGTGGCGCTCGCCATCATCGTCATTCCCATCGTCGTGCGCACCACCGAGGACATGCTCCGGCTGGTGCCGATCTCGTTGCGCGAAGCCTCCATCGCGCTGGGCGCGCCACGTTGGAAAACCACCGTCTTCATCTGCTACCGTGCTGCCCTGGACGGATTGCTCACCGGCGTACTGCTCGCTGTCGCACGCATCGCCGGAGAAACCGCGCCGCTACTGTTCACCTCGCTCGGCAACTCGGGATTTTCCGGGCTGGGCACCGCGATGGCGAGTCTTCCCACGACGATCTATCAGTATGCCGATTCGGCTTTCGACGACTGGGTTCAGCTCGCATGGGCCGGCGCGCTGCTTATCACGCTCGGTGTCCTGGCCATCAACGTGGCCGCGCGCTTCTTCGTACGCAGACGGCAATAGGAGCGCATGACATGCAGCAGGCGACCAACCAGGAAGCTGGCACCGCGCGCCCGGTGACGAGCCGCGTGCGCGTGGGTGCCGCGGCACTCGACGGCCCGGTGCGCCTGTCGATCCGCAACCTCGACTTCTTCTACGGCGACAACCGGGCGCTGAAATCCATAGCACTCGACCTTCCGGACTGCCGCGTCACCGGCATGATCGGCCCTTCCGGTTGCGGCAAATCCACCTTGCTGCGCGTGCTGAACCGCATGTACGATCTTTATCCGAACCAGCGTGCGACAGGCGAGGTGATGATGGACGGGATGAATATCCTGTCGC
>CAZZVF010000158.1:0-7320 GCA_964657355.1 uncultured Buchnera sp. | reverse complement strand
GAAATACAGCGCCTCAACGGCATCTACGTGAACTTGCTCGAAAACTCCGGCGTCGAATGGTTCGCCGACCGCGCAGTGTTCACCGGCCCGAACACGCTGCAGGTCGGCGAACGCGCAATCACCGCCGAACGCATCGTCATCGCCGTCGGCGGCCGCCCTGCATGGCCCGACATCGAAGGCGCCGAACTCGGCATCGTCTCAGACCAGGCCTTCTTCCTTCCCGAACGCCCAAAGCGCGTGACACTCGTGGGCGGCGGCTATATCGGCGTGGAATTCGCCGGCATTTTCCGCGGCCTCGGTGCTGAAGTGGACCTGCTCTACCGCCAGCGCCTGCCGTTGCGCGGCTTCGACCACGACATACGCGAACAACTCGCCTCAGCGCTGGAAGTGCAAGGCATCACGCTCCACCCAAGCGTCCTGCTGCACAAGCTCGAACAACTGCCTGACGGAACGAAGCGGCTGCATCTCACCGACGGCCGCACTTTCGACTCCGACCTCGTGTTCTTCGCGATCGGCCGCACTCCGAATATCGAAAATCTCGGCCTGGAGGCAGCAGGCGTGCAGACCGCCTCGAACGGCTCCATCGTCGTCGACGCCGGCAGCACCACGACGCAAAAGCACATCTTCGCCGTCGGCGACGTGTCGAACAAGATGAACCTGACACCGGTCGCAATCGCCGAAGGTCACCACCTGGCCGATCGCCTGTTCGGCAAATCGGTTCGCACATGGTCGTTCCACGCCATTCCTACCGCGGTGTTCTCGCAACCGCCGATCGGCACCTGCGGCATGACCGAGGAACAGGCCGCCGAGCACGGGCCGACCGATATCTACATCGCGGATTTCATGCCGATGCGGCACATCATAAGCGGTCGCAAGCGGCGCACGGTGATGAAACTCGTCGTCGATCAGAAAACCCAGAAAGTCGTAGGCGCACACATGATCGGCGACGACGCTGCCGAAATGATGCAGGCCATCGGCATTGCCATGACGGCAGGTGCGACCAAGGCCGATTTCGACCGCACCATCGGCGTGCATCCGACTTCGGCCGAAGAATGGGTGACATTGCGCACACGCACCCGAATAGCGGGCATGAGCGCGGCGGCCGATTGATGAAAACGGTTTCGCCGGCCAACCGGCAGGCGGTCCTGGCTGCCCGGCGCGCCGCCAAGATGGCGCAATCCGCCCACGCCTACGTTCGAGGCAGCACAACGAAATTCTACGAATGGCTCGACGCCGCCAGCGCCAAATTGCCTGACGGACCGCCAATCTGGATCTGCGGCGACTGCCATGTCGGCAACCTCGGCCCAGTCGCCGACGCACACGGCCGCATCGAGACGCAGATCCGCGACCTCGACCAGACGGTCATTGGCAATCCCGCACATGACCTCGTCCGTCTCGGCCTGTCGCTCGCCAGCGCCGCCCGCAGCTCCGACCTGCCGGGCATCACCACCGTGCATATGCTCGAACAGATCATCGAGGGATATCAGCTTGCTCTATCAGGTAAGTTGCGGCACGACGACGACGAGCACCGCCCCCGCGCGGCCCGCATCGTCATGAAGCGCGCGGTCAATCGCAACTGGAAACATCTGGCACGCGAACGGCTCGGCGGCACGGCACTCACCATCGAACTCGGCAAACGCTTCTGGCCGCTCACCAAGGCGGAACGCGAGGAAATTACCTGCCTGTTTCAGGACGAAGCTGTCCGCACGCTCGCGACAAGCCTGCGTGCGCGCGACGACGACGCGAAGGTGCGCATGCTCGATGCCGCCTACTGGATGAAAGGCTGCAGTTCGCTCGGTCGCCTGCGCGTCGCCGTCCTCCTCCAGGTCGGTGACAATGACGATCCATCCAGTCTCTGCCTGATGGATATCAAGGAAGCCATCAAGGCAGCCGCGCCGCGGAGTGCCGCCGTCAGCATGCCGCGCGACAATGCGGAGCGCGTCGTGGAAGGTGCGAAACACCTGGCACCCTATCTCGGCAACCGTATGCTCGCTTCTCGTGTGCTGGGCCGCGCCGTCTTCATGCGCGAACTCCTGCCGCAGGATCTCAAACTCGAAATGGAGACGTTTACACGCGACGAAGCAGCCAAGGCCGCACGCTTCCTGGCCTGCGTCGTCGGCCGCGCCCACGCCCGCCAACTCACCGAAGCCCAACGCGCCGACTGGTCCCGCGAACTCCAGGGAAATCGCTCGAAGTCCCTGAACGCCCCGGGATGGTTATGGACCAGCATCGTGGAACTCATGTCCATCCACGAAGCCGCCTACCTCGAACACTGCCGCACCACCGCCTCAGCGTGACACAATGTCCTGGTAAGGGCCGCCATCGTCGCGGAACCGGTGCTATCCACGTCTCGCCGGCTAACATTATGGTATAATCGCGAACACCGCCCCGCAGCCGACGAGACATCCGGCTTGCCGCCGCCCGCGACTATAGCTGTTTGGAGGAAAACCTCGATGCGGCGTAAGTGTCCCGCCTTGGTCGCGTGACGGCGCTCCATCGTGCACGGTATTTGATAAGGCTCCGCGAAGCTCTCTCCCGACTAAGCTGGATCCTCTGACGGAACACCTGCACGGGCTTGGCGGTCGGGTTATTCTTGATAGAGTAAAGCCCGCAGTGGTTGAGGAAGCGCATCTTCGCCAACTGCCGGGGGCAAGCGATGGCGGAGCGATATGATACCGAACCGCAAAACAGCGCCGCGGAAGCGGTGATGCGGGCGGCCCAAATGGCTGCCATCCTGGAAATTTCCAGTGCATCTTTCACCGGCCGTGAGGTCAAGGCTTTCGGCGTGATGAGCCATCTATACAGCATGGCAAGGCTGAAGGAGCAGGGCGCGCGCCACCGCTTCGGCATGGAAATCCTACAATACACCAACCGGGTCTTGCCAATGGATGATCCGGACAACGCCCAGTTCTTTGGAAGCGTGCAGAACGTCGTCATCACCATGCAAGAGATGCCGTCGTGGTTTCACGAGATCAGCGAGACCGACGCTCAACTGGTCGATGAATACGTGACGATCTGGTGGATACAGGCCGGCATGGGGACCGTGCTTGGGATTTCCGGCGCCTCGGTGAGCGGCACCGGGTCGAAAATGGTCGGTGCGGCGGTCAAGGGCGCAGCGAGTTCGGCCGTGCCAGGGTTCGCCGGACGCGTGGGCGCGGCCACCAGTGCCGCTGGCTCCACTCTCGGCAAGGCTTTCACCGGAGGCTATGCGGCGCGGGCGTCGGTTATGGGGTTTGTCGTAGGAACGATGGTCTATACCACGCTCGATGACGATCGGGAGCGGATCGGCAAGGAGATCACCCGCCGTTATCAGGAACACCAGATCTCGGCTGACCGCTACAAGAAGGCATTCGGGGCAGGTACCCCATTGCCGGAGCGTTATGTGTTCAAGCCGGACGGCGTTCCGTGAGATCGGTGTCGAAGCCGCGCTTCTGGATCGCTTTCGCCGCCGTCATCGGCGTGGTGTTCTATGCCAATATCCTAGGGGTCGGCGACGTGCGGCTGCGCAGCGCGCTGGCCGGTGCGGTCGCTGGGTTGCTGTGCGTTGCCTGGGAACATTGGTCCGTTCCGCGACCACGTGCGCGATCCCGAGCCATTGCCCTGCCGGCCACCTCGGCGGTGTACGCGCTGGTGTTCTTTGGCGATTTATTTGGTGTCACCAATCCGTTTCTGCGGGTGCCGCTTGCGGCGATTGCCGGGTCGCTGGCCGGATTCATGGTGGAGGCTCTCCTCGGTAGGATGGCGCATCGCCCTGGATTGACGCTGCTCGCCACGATGGGCTTGTCGGGTGCATGCTGGGCGGCGGTGCCCAACCCGGATGCGGCCTGGTCCGCCGGCTTCGCCTCGGCGATCGTCCATTTCTGCCCGGCCTGGCAGACTGACGTTGTCGAAATCGCGCGAGAAGGTGGGTCACCCGACATCGAGCACTACGACGCCTGGGCTCCCGGCGCGCCCGCAGCGAGCGAATTCCACGCAGGGGGTGTAGCCGGTCAGGCGGCCTTCAAGACCGATCCGGGGTTCTGCAGCCATCCCACAGTTTCGCCGCCGGCGCACCCTCTCGTCGGCCGGTTCGTAGCCGCGAAGGGTTAATTCGCGCGTCGGTCCGATCTCACTCCATCGACCACGGCTATCAGCCCACGCCGCGCTTAAGTGTGTAACTATCTATCAGCGCCGCCAAGGCGCCAAAGCCGGACTTCGCCGCTTCCTCCCCATAGCCCGCTGGCGCCGCTGGTCGGCGATGGGATCGGCGGGATCTTGCAGGACCCGCACTCGCATTGTCTTCGCGGCGCGTGCCCAGCGTCTTGGAACCGACTGGACGGGATCAAGCTTCGGGCCGGCCGCGCCATCGGTTGCCCTTGCGGCATCTCCGCGCTTTGCAGTCGCTATTCAATCCACCCGAACGACCGCTCCACCGCGCGATGCCACCCCGCCAGCAACGCTTCTCGTTGGACCGCCGCCATCGCCGGTTTCCACCGCCGGTCCATTGCCCAATGCGATGCAACCTCGTCCCGGCCGGACCAGAAACCCACGGCAATACCCGCGGCGTAGGCCGCCCCCAGCGCCGTCGTCTCGCTAATCTTTGGCCGGACAACAGGCAAGTCTAGAATGTCCGCCTGAAACTGCATCAGCGGATCGCTCGCGACCATGCCGCCATCCACGCGCAACTCGCGAAAGGCGATGCCGGAATCGCGCACCATCGCATCCGCCACGTCACGCGTCTGGTAAGCAGCCGCCTCCAGGGCCGCGCGGCAGATATGCGCGCGGTTGGCGAACCGCGTGAGGCCCGCGATCACGCCGCGCGCATCCTCGCGCCAATACGGCGCATAAAGCCCCGAGAACGCCGGCACGATATACACGCCGCCATTGTCGGGAACGCTCGCCGCCAGTGCATCGAGCTCCTGGGCGGACCCAATCATGCCCAAATTGTCGCGCAACCACTGCACCAGCGCGCCGGTCACCGCAATCGATCCTTCCAGGGCATACTGCGCAGGCTCGTCACCGAAGCGGTAGGCCACCGTGGTGATCAAACCTGCTTGCGAGGCGACCGGATCCTCTCCCGTATTGAGCAACAGGAAATTGCCTGTGCCGTAGGTGTTCTTGGCGTCGCCTGGTGAAAAGCAAACCTGCCCGACGAGGGCCGCCTGCTGGTCGCCCATCATGGCGGCGAGCGCAACCCCGGCCAGTTCCGCTCCCACATGGGACGGAACCTCGCCCAGCACCGCGGACGAGGAGACGATGCGCGGCAGGCACGAAGCCGGAATCCGGAACGCATCGAGCAGGTCCTGCGACCAGTCGAGCCTGCCGAGATCCATCAATTGGGTGCGGCTGGCATTCGTCACGTCCGTCACATGCAACCCGCCGCGCGCCCCGCCGGACAAGTTCCACATCAACCAGCAATCCATCGTGCCGAACAGCGCGTCGCCGGCCGACGCCTTCGCACGCGCGTCGGGCACGGCATCGAGCAGCCATTGCAACTTCAGCGCGGAAAAATAACTCGCGAGCGGAAGTCCTGTCTGCGCCTGGAAGCGATCCTTTCTGCCGTCGGCCGCATACGCCGCCACGAGTTTGTCCACGCGCGTGTCCTGCCACACCAAAGCGCGATGCAGAGGCCGGCCGGTATGCCGGTCCCACAACACCGTCGTCTCGCGCTGGTTGGTGATCCCGATCGCCGCAAGGTCGGCCGCCCCGATGCCGGCGCGGATCAGCGCCTCCGCTGCCGTCTCGCGTACGTTACGGAAAATCTCCGTCGCGTCGTGCTCCAGCCAGCCCGGTCGCGGCGTGAATTGCGCGTGCTCCTTCTGCGCCATGCCGGCCACGCTGCCGGCGCGGTCGAACACCATGAACCGCGTGCTCGTCGTGCCCTGGTCGATGGCGCCGATGTAATCCTTCATTCCGATACAACCGAGACCGGCCCGGCAACCTTCGAGGCGAAGGAAGGATGCGCCGACAATCGCTCCAGGGTGCCGCGCGGCACGTGCAGCCCGAGTTTCGACCGCCGCCACAACACATCCTCGGGCGACCGCGCGAACTCATGGGCGGCGAGATAATCCACCTCGGCGCGCGTCAGTCCGCCGCCGTAATCCTCGCCCAGATCCTCCATGCGCACGGCATCCGCCAGCAAACGAAACACGCGTGTGCCATAGGCCCGCGCCAGCCGCCGCGCCAACGCCGCCGGCAGGAACGTTTTTCCCGCCCGCAAATTGGTCAAGAAAAGCTCGAAATCGCCCGCCGGAAAATCCCCGCCCGGCAACGCCGCGCGCGACGTCCAGGCATCACCGGCAACACCCAGTTTCTCCAGCGCATGTTCGGCCAGCTTGCGATAGGTCGTGATCTTGCCGCCGAACACCGATAGCAATGCCGCTTCGCCCGCAGGCGCGTCGAGCTCGAGCACGTAGTCCCGCGTCACCGCTGCTTCATCCTGCGCGCCGTCATCGTAGAGCGGCCGCACGCCGGAATAACGCCACACCACATCCCCGTGCGTCACCGTGCTGGCGAACCACCGGTTCACTGCATCGCACAGATAGTCGGTCTCCTCCGGCGTGATACCGACGCGCGCGGCATCGCCCTCGAACGCCAGATCCGTTGTGCCGATCAGGGTGAAATCCTGCTCGTAGGGGATTGCGAACACGACCCTACGGTCGGGATTCTGCAGCAGATAGGCATGCGCACCGTCGTACAGCCGGCGCACCACGATGTGGCTGCCCTTCACCAGCCGCACCTTCGCGCGTTCGTTACGCCCGAGCGCCCCATGCAGCACATCGGCCACCCAAGGCCCTGCCGCATTCACCAGCATCCGGGCCTCGATGATGCGCGATAGGCCGGTCGCCAGATCGACGATTTCGGCCAGCCACACGCCGCCTGCGCGCCGTGCCGAAACCAGCCGCGTGCGCGTCAGGACCGTGGCCCCGCGCTCGGCCGCGTCGAGCGCGTTCAGCACCACGAGGCGACTGTCCTCCACCCAGCAATCCGAATAGGCGAAACCGCGGGCAATCTCAGGCCGCAGCGCATTGCCGAAACCCGTCCCATCGAACCTCAGCGACTGCGAGCCGGGCAGGGTGCGACGGCCGCCGATCGTGTCGTAGATCAGCAGCCCGAGCCGCAGCAGCCACGCCGGCCGCATCGTCCGGTCGTGCGGCAGCACGAAACGCAGCTTCCAGATGATGTGCGGCGCCATGGCGAGCAGCAACTCGCGCTCCGCCAGGGCCTCGCGCACCAGGCGGAATTCCTTGTGTTCCAGGTAGCGCAGGCCGCCATGGATCAGCTTGGTGCTGGCCGACGAGGTGTGCCCCGCCAGGTCGTCCTGTTCGACCAGCGTCACGG
>CAZZVF010000157.1:0-7355 GCA_964657355.1 uncultured Buchnera sp. | reverse complement strand
ATCATTCGACCGAAGGGGTAACCTGTCGGATAAAGATGCCCGCCAAAACAAAGAGCTCGCGCATCATTCGACCGAAGGGGTCACCTGTCGGATAAAGATGCCCGCCAAAACAGAGGGCTCGAGCTTGTTTCCGATCCACTGTGATCGGAAAGGTCGAGAGTGTGATGGTAGAATTCCGGACCGACGATACGGCTGCGACGACGCCAGATTACACCTGGACCATCACACCAAATAGGTAAGGCCCGCGATCGCCAAAGCCGCGACCAGAAGCGGCCAGTTGCGCAATGACCTGATGTCCTGCGGTTGAGACGGCGGGTCGAGCAGCCCGAAGGGTTTAAAGAGCGGCGATTGCTGATCCACGGTGGGCCTCCTCATGCACTACATACTATGCACGCAAGAGTTGCACGACTCGTTAACGCACGCGACAACCGTCAGTGGACGGTTTTGTCGAACAGATGCCCATCCGCGACACTCCGTGGGCAAACCTACCCTGTGCGGGGCATTTCGGACGGGCGAGATAACCAACGCGGCGGGAAACGGTGCCGGCGGTAGGATTTGAACCCACGACCCCCTGATTACAAATCAGGTGCACTACCCCTGTGCTACGCCGGCGTGCCGTCAGCTGGCGGATAGCATGGCGCCGCGGCGTGGGCCAGACGGTTTGACGGCGGCCAGGCGTGACGGAGCACGTCGATCATCAGGGCGGCCGTCAGCAGAGGCATGCAGGCGGAGAGCGCGGTCAGCCAGGGCTGCCCGAGCACCGCGATCAGGGCGGGCGGCGTTATGGCCGCACTCAGCCAGACTCCTGTTGCCAGCCAAAGGCGGGACGATCCCGCTTCGTCGCGGTGCACGTCGATCAGCACCAGAGTGCTTGCGAGCGCGAGCATGACCGCGTCGTAGCCGGCAACGTGTGGGCCCGCGAGCATGGCCGCGCAAAGCAGCACGACCACGCGCGACCGCCAGGCCAACGGCCACGCAAAGGCGACCCACACGCCGGAGGCGCCGAGCAGCATCGCACCGATTTGTGCTGCGTTCGCCATGCCGTGCGGCGCGCCCAGGGTGTCCAGCGACGTGAACACGCTCTGGTCGAAGCGGTGCAGCGCCTCGACGACACCCGCGAAGCGCGGATCGAAGCCCGCGACGAAGCCGAACCAGCCACGCCAGAGGTCGAGCCCGAACGCCAGCACGCTAGCCACGCACAGCACGATGACACCTGCCGTGCACGACACCATTGCGCGCCAGTGCCGCCCGGCCAGCAGTGCGAACGGGATCATCAGCCCGAAGGTCGGCTTGAGCGCCACAAGGCTGAACAACAATCCTGCAAGCACCGGCCGCCTTGGCATTAGCCACACCCCGCCGGCCAGCAGTGCCGTGATCATGAAGCCGAGCTGGCCAGCGCCGATGTTGAAGGCCGTGAATGGCGACAGCCCGACGCCGGCGAACAATAGTGCGCGGCTCGGTGCCGCCGGTGCCCAGGGCCACAGTGCCGCAACCATCGCAGTCGCCGAAAACGTCAGGAACAAGCAGTACGAGACCATGTAGGGGAGTAGGCCGAACGGCAGGAACAGCAGCAATGAAGGCGGCGGATCGACCCACGGATGGAATTCGAGCGGCGCGCCGAGCCAGGCTGCGTGGCTCCGGTTGATTTCCGCCGTGAAGCGATGCGGTTCGAGCAGAAGGCTCAGATCGCCCGCGAGGAAACGCTGTGCCGCGGTGTGGAACACCACCCAGTCCTGCCCCGGGAAACGTGCGAATACCGCGTAGAACATTGCCCAACCGAGCGGCGCTACAATCAGCATCGACACAACGCAGAACCGGAGCCCGGCAGGTCTGCCGGGTCGCTCCGTCGGCAGCGTTCCCGCGAGCGCCTGTCCCATTACTGCGGGCCGAGCTCCACGTAGAGATTGGCCAGTGCGTCATCGATCAACGGAAGGGTCATCTCCGGTGCGAGATCGAAGCAGCGGCACACCTGCGAGACCTGCTCGCAGACGAATTTCGGCTGAAAATACGCCAATTCAAAATCGGCGGCGGTCAGGCGCTCGATGACGTAGCGGATCGCATCCTGGCTGATGGTCAGCCCCTGCGAGGCCGCCACCCGTTCGAAGATCGTGGCGTACTCGGCGTGATCCGGGCCTTCCAGCTTCATCTTGTAAGGAATGCGGCGCAGGAAGGCCGGGTCCATCAGGTCCTGCGGCGCAAGGTTGGTCGAGAAGATCACCAGCTCGTCGAACGGAATGGTGAAGCTCATGCCGGTATGCAGCTTGAGATAGTCGATGCGGTTCTCCAGCGGGATGATCCAGCGGTTCAGCAGATCCGTCGGCGCCACTTTCTGGCGGCCGAAATCGTCGATCAGGAACACGCCGTTGAGCGCCTTCATGTGCAGCGGAGCATCGTAGTAGCGGGTTTCCGGATCGAACCGGAGATCGAGCATGTCGAGCGACAATTCGCCGCCTGCCATGACCACGGGCCGCCGGCACGCCACCCAGCGCGCATCGAACACCTCGAGCTGCACGCTGCCGCCTTGCGAGGCGGGGTTCGCCGCGTCCTCGGTGCCGGCCGACTTGAAGCGGTGGTGCAGGCTGGCATCGAACATCTTGATGATCTGTCCGCCGACCTCGATCGCATACGGGATATAGATGACGTGGCGGAACAGGCTGGCGACCCGCGTGCCGATGCTGGTCTTGCCGTTGCCCGGCGGTCCGTAGAGCAGGATGGTGCGGCCGGCGCTGATCGCCGGCGCTAGGCGGCGAAGATGGCTGTCCGGCATGACGAGGTCCGAGAACCCCCGGCGCAGCGTCGCCTGGTCGAGCTTCTCGTTGGTCACGGCCTGCTTGCGCACCTGCTCCTGGAACGATGCGAGAGACACAGGAGCCGGCCCGAGATACTGCGACTGCTCGACCGCCTCGGAAGCGGCGACGCGGCCGCGGTCGCTCAGCGCGTAGCGGATATAGCGCACGATGCCGATATTAGCCGAGCCCAGCACCTGCAGCAGCTGCTGGGCGATCGCCTCGTCCACCAGTTCCTGCACGACGCCCTGGGGCAGCTTCATGCAATCCGCGAGATCGAACACCGTCTCGTACGACCCCACGCGCATGAACTTGAGCAGCAGGCTGATGAGCGACAACCTGTGCACGCCGGTCTCGGCCACGCTGCGCGGCATCGCGGGCGTCTCGTCGAGCACGGAGCCAAGCTGCTGCATGGTCATCATGCCCAGCGCGATCAGGCTTTCGCCGAGTTTGCCGCCCGCCTGACGCTGACGGGCCAGGGCCGCCTCGATGTCCTCGACGCGCACCAGTCCACGCATCACCAGGATGTCACAAAGACGCATCATTGGGCTTTCGGCTGTAGTGGCGTGAAAGGCAGGAGGCTCGTCGGCGGGCAGGCAATCAACTATCGCACGATACTATGACCGCAGACACATCCCATAGATGCAAATGCTGAAGAAGCGGTTACTTTCTTTTCTACTCCATGACCCATCTCCGGTCCTTCAGCACCGGCACCAATCCATCCCTGTCCTGATGCGCCAGCCAGCGCTCGAGCTGGCCCAGCACCGCCTTCGTCGCCAACGCCAATTCCTGCTCGCGCGCCTGGGCCAGCGTGAACCAGGCCGGATCCTCCAACTCGCGCGACGCAACCGGTTCGCCATGCACATGCGCGGCATCGACCAGGAAAAACCGGGCGTCGAACCGCATCGACCGGTCGGGTGGCGTGATGGCGCGACACAGGTAATCGAGCGCACCCAGATGCGGCGGCCCGTCGGGCGGCGTGCCGAGCGACATTCCAACCTCCTCCGTCAGTTCCCGGGCCGCCGCGATGGCTAGCGCATGCGCTAGAGAGGGGCCTGCGGACCGCTCGAGCCGCTCCCGGACGGCCGGCTTCAACGGCGTCGCGGCAATGCCCGCGTGATCCGCCTCGTCGACCGACCCGCCAGGAAAAACCAGTACGCTCGGCATGAATTTGTGGCCTGCCCCACGCCGCGCCATAAGTATCTGCGCAGGCCCCGCTTCCGGTTGCCGCAGCACGATCAGGCTTGCCGCGTCGCGCGGTGCCCTGCCCGGCTCCGGCCCGGGTCCCGGTCCCGGTCCGCATCCCGCCGGGCCGGTCGTGGCGGTTGCTTGGTGCGTCGGACGGTCCGGGCCGGGAGTGCTGCTCATCTGCCGAGACTGCCGCAAATGCAGCCATCTGCAACCTGCGCGGGGTTGACGCGGCGGCAGCGCGGCCGCATTTGCCGTAAACCGGACCGCTGCGGTCCAGTTCTGAAGCCAGGCCTGCTGGTCGTCCTAAGCCAGTCGGCCCGTTACGCCGTGGTCGTGCGATATCCCTTGCGCGAGCGGATTCTAATCGTGGGTGTCATGCTGAGGCTCTCCAAACTCACAGACTATGCCGTCGTCGTGCTGGTCCGCCTGGGCTGCGAGGATGGCGTCCAAACCTCTCCCGGCATCGCCCAGACCACCGGCCTGCCGGAGCCGACCGTCGCCAAGGTGCTGAAGGCGATGACGGTGCATGGTCTGGTGACCTCGCTGCGTGGCGCCCGCGGCGGCTACCGATTGGCGCGCGAACTCGGCCGCATTCCGATATCCGACGTTATTGCCGCGATCGATGGCCCGATCGCGCTGACCGCCTGCGTCGATGGCGGCGGCTGCGACACCCAGCACGTTTGCCCGATGCGCGGGCGATGGGATCCGGTGAATGCCGCCATCATGACGGCGCTCGGCAGCATCTCGCTTGCCGACATGCAGAGCGCAGCACTGCCCGCTTCGTTGCGCGTGCCTGCCGGCGAGATGTCCCGCAACGATCGCCGGGCCTACCAGCCGGAGGCCGAACTCTTTGCCTTGACGGAGCTTTGTTCGCCTACCGCGTAAGCCGCCCAGGAACGAACGCGGTCGACCCGCGCCGCCCCGCCCACCAGAAGTCGCTGAAAGACAGAATATGCCAGCCATTGCCGAGACCCTCAGCACAGTCCAGTCGGTTACAGAGAGCGGCTACAAATGGGGTTTCGAAACTGATATCGAAATGGATTTCGCTCCGAAGGGGCTGAACGAAGGCATCGTTCGGCTGATTTCGGAGCGCAAGGGCGAGCCCGATTGGCTGCTGCAATGGCGCCTGCGCGCGTTCGCCGCCTGGCAGACGATGATCGAGCCCGATTGGGCGCTGCTCGATTACCCAAAGATCGATTACCAGGACGCGTATTATTACGCTGCGCCAAAAAAGAAGCCGGGCCCGCAATCGCTCGACGAGGTCGATCCCGAGCTGCTGCGCATGTACGAGAAGCTCGGCATCCCGCTGCGTGAACGCGCCATCCTGGCCGGCGTGGAAGGCAGCGGAAACGTGCCGGCCGATGGCGCCATGGCGGGCGATGCCGAACTGCCCGGCGCCGGCGATCTGCTGTCGAATGGCAGAAGCGATGGCCGGCAGATCGCGGTAGACGCGGTGTTCGACAGCGTTTCCGTCGCGACCACGTTCCGCAGCACGCTGGCCAAATCCGGCGTGATTTTCTGCCCGATCAGCGAGGCGGTGCGCGAGCACCCCGAACTGGTGCGCAAATATCTCGGCAGCGTCGTTCCCCCGTCCGACAATTACTTCGCTGCGTTGAACTCTGCCGTGTTTACCGATGGAAGTTTCGTGTTCATCCCAAAGGGCGTCGCGTGCCCGATGGAGCTGTCCACCTATTTCCGCATCAATGCGAAGAACACGGGACAGTTCGAGCGCACGCTGATCATCGCCGAGGATGGCGCCTCGGTGAGCTATCTGGAAGGCTGCACCGCGCCGATGCGCGACGAGAACCAGCTGCACGCAGCCGTCGTCGAGCTGGTCGCCATGGACGATGCGAAGATCAAATACAGCACGGTGCAGAACTGGTATCCCGGCGACTCGGAAGGCAAAGGCGGCATCTACAACTTCGTCACCAAGCGCGGGGCCTGCCGGGGCGCGCGGTCGAAGATTTCGTGGACGCAGGTGGAGACCGGTTCTGCCATCACGTGGAAATATCCGTCCTGCGTGCTGCAGGGTGAAGGCAGCGTTGGCGAGTTCTACTCCGTGGCGCTGACCAACAATCGCCAGCAGGCCGATACCGGCACCAAGATGATCCACATCGGCAAGAACACCACGAGCACGATCGTCTCGAAGGGCATTTCCGCAGGCCGCTCGAACAACACCTATCGCGGGCTGGTCCGGATCCTGCCGAAAGCCTCCGGTGCGCGAAACCATACGCAATGCGACAGCCTGCTGATCGGCGATCAATGCGGCGCGCACACCGTGCCCTATATCGAGAGCCGCAACGCGACGGCGCGCGTCGAGCACGAGGCGACGACGAGCAAGATCGCCGAGGATCAACTTTTCTATTGCCGGCAGCGCGGCCTTTCCGAAGAGGATGCGGTCGGGCTGATCGTCAACGGCTTCTGCCGCGAGGTGTTGAAAGAGCTGCCGATGGAATTTGCGGTCGAGGCGCAAAAACTTCTCGCCGTCAGTCTCGAAGGTTCCGTTGGTTAACAGCAGCCGCGTGGCTGGATAAGGGTTACGACTATGCTGGAAATCAAGAATCTTCACGCGTCCATCGGCGAAAAGCCCATTTTGCGCGGCATCGACCTGGTCGTGCCGGATGGCGAAGTACATGCCATCATGGGGCCGAACGGCTCAGGCAAATCGACCTTGTCCTATGTCCTGTCGGGGCGCGACGATTTCACCGTGACGGATGGCAGCGCCACGTTCGACGGGCAGGACCTGCTCGGCATGGAGCCGGAAGCACGTGCCCAGGCCGGCTTGTTCCTGGCATTCCAGGCACCGGTGGAACTGCCCGGCGTCGGCAACGCGAATTTCCTGCGCACCGCGCTCAATGCGATCCGGCGTGCCCGCGGCGAGGAAGAACTCGACGCGGCGCAGTTCCTCAAGGCGGCGCGCGCCGAAGCCAGGCGCCTGCACATGCCGGACGACATGCTGCGCCGTAACGTCAATGTCGGCTTTTCCGGCGGCGAGAAAAAACGCAACGAGGTACTGCAGATGACCATGCTGCGCCCGAAGCTCGCCATTCTCGACGAGACCGACAGCGGGCTCGACATCGATGCCCTGAAGATCGTCGGCGACGGCGTTAACGCACTGCGCTCCCCTGCATTTTCCGCGCTCGTCATCACGCATCACCAGCGCCTGCTCGATCACATCGTGCCTGATCGCGTGCATGTTCTGGCCCATGGGCGCATCGTGCGCTCGGGGGGAGCGGAACTCGCTTTGGCCCTCGAAGCGGAAGGCTACGCGCAGGTGATAGCGGAGGCCGCGTGACTAAGACGACACCAAACAAGACGGCTACACCAAACAAGATGGCGGCAAATACGACAGTGGCAAACACGACTGGCGCAAATACG
>CAZZVF010000156.1:0-7388 GCA_964657355.1 uncultured Buchnera sp. | reverse complement strand
GGCACGCACACGATCTTCGTAGGCAAAATCACTAACGTCCGCCTGCACGGGGACGTCAATCCGCTCATCTATGGCGATGGGCGCTTCCTCGGCGTCTGAAACAATTTTGGAAAGCCTCCGGCAGGCAACACGAGAAAGGACTCGCGCAATGATCGTCTCCGTCACCTATCCGCACGTTGAAGGCTCGCATTTCGACATCGACTACTATCTGACCAAGCACATGCCGCTCGTGCGGGAACGCTGGTCCAGTCTTGGACTCAAAGGCACGCAGATCCTGAAGGGCATCCCCGGACCGGACGGTGGTGCGGCCGCCTCCACCATGATGGTTCTGCTCGACTTCGAGTCTCCCGAGGCCTTCGGCAAGGCCGTGGCGACGCATGGCGGCGAGGTCATGGGCGACGTGCCGAATTTCACCGACATCAAGCCCGTCGTTCAGTTCAACGAGATCCTTTCTTAAGGCCGGACAGTTCTGAAGCGGGCAGCAACGTCCACCACCGGCACGCACCATGAGACTTACCGGCTCCGACCGCCTGGCCGGCAAAACGCGCCGCCTGCCCTGATCAGTCGTCCGTGCTGCTCGCCGTTGTGCAGTCTGATGGAGAATCCATGCGCAAGATCCTGATGTTGTCCGGCGTGGTCTGCACGCAGATGAGTCTCGTCTCTCTGCAGGCATTTGCCGAGCAGCCATTCAGCTTCGACCGCGCGCCGGGGCAATTGCCGAAAAACGTCGTGCCGAGCGCATACCGCATCGACATCGCGACCGATCTCGACCGGCTGACCCTCACCGGTGACGAAGCAATCGACGTCGACATGCGCGACGCGATCGACACCATCACGTTGAACCAGGCCGGCCTTAAACTCGCACACGCCACTCTCGAGGACGGCGCCGTTGCGGCGATCTCGCAAGACGAGGCCACACAGACAGCAACGCTGCGCTTCCCGAATACGATTTCAAAGGGGCGGCATACGCTGCACATCGCCTACACGGGGCCGATCCCCGAAACGCCCAACGGCATCTACTACGACGACTACAAGAACATCGCCGGCGCCTCGAAGCGCATGCTGGTGACACAGTTCGAGGTTGCCGATGCGCGGCGCATGTTTCCCGGCTGGGACGAGCCGGCATTCAAGGCGACTTTCCAACTTTCCGTGACGCTGAAGAACGATCTCAAGGTCGTCTCTAACATGCCGATCGCGTCCTCGGCGCCTGCTGCACCGGGCCTCAAGCACGTGGTGTTCGGCAACACACCGCGCATGTCGACCTACCTGCTGGCAATGATCGCCGGAGATATGGCTGCCATCCACAATCGGTCGGCCAACGTGGATATCGGCGTGTCGGCGCCAGCTGGTGCCGAATCCCGGGGTGACTACGCGCTGCACGTCGCATCCGAAATCCTGCCTTACTACAACCAGTATTTCGGCGTTCCATACCCGCTGCCAAAACTCGACCTCATTGCCATTCCCGGCAATTACGCAGCCGGTGCAATGGAAAACTGGGGCGCCATCACCTTCATCGACAGCACGCTCCTGTTCGACACTGCAAAGTCGTCGCCCAGCACGCGCGAGACGGTCTATCTCGATGTGGCGCACGAAATGGCACACCAATGGTCGGGCGATCTCGTCACCATGGGCTGGTGGGACAACATCTGGCTGAACGAAGGTTTTGCCACCTGGATGGAGGTCAAGGCGACCGACCACTTCAATCCCACCTGGGACGTGTGGCCGCGCCAGCACCAGGCGCGCGAAGAAGCGATGACGACGGATGCGCAGCCGACCACGCACCCGATCCAGCAGGTCATCCACGACATCAGCGAAGCGGAAACCGCATTCGACGACATCAGCTATCAGAAGGGCGAACAAGTCATCCGCATGGTGGAGGACTGGATCGGGCCCGACGTTTTCCGCTCCGGCATGCGCGCCTACATGAAGGCGCATGCTTACGGGAATGCGACGAGCGCCGATCTCTGGGCCGCGCTCGGCCAGGCGGCGCATAAGGATGTCGCGTCCGTCGCAAGTACCTTCACCGAACAGCCCGGCATTCCGCTCGTTCATGTTGCCCGTTCCTGCGACGGCAGCGCCGGTCAGCTGATGCTCAAGCAGGACCGGTTCACGATCCACGATCCGCATCCGGCGGCGCTGTCTTGGCAGATCCCGGTCTCCATCGGTACCCCCGGCGGTGCCGTGCAGCACATCATGCTCGGCAAGCAGCCCGTGACGGTGAAGATCGCCGATTGTGCAGCGCCACAGAAGGCGAATGTCGGCGAGGCCGGCTACTACCGGGTCTCATACGATGCAGCCTCACTCGCCGCGCTGAAAAACAGCTTTACCACATGGGCGCCGGTCGATCGTGCCAACCTGCTCGGCGACCAGTATGCGCTGTTCCGTGGCAAGCGTTCGGGACTGTCCGACTACCTGGATCTGCTGCCCGCACTGGCCGGTGAACAGGACATCGCTGTCTGGGAAGACACGATCCAGCATCTTGCTTCGCTCGACCACCTGACGGCCGGCTCTGCGGTTCAAGGGCCGTTCCGGTCCTTCGCGCGCAAATTGCTCAATCCCGAGATGAACCGCCTTGGCTGGACGCCGAAACGGGCCGAAAGCTTCCTCGACGCCCTATTGCGCCCCGAGATGATCTCGCTGCTCGGCCGGTTGGGCGATCCGGCTGTCACGAAGCAGGCGTCGGCCCTGTTCGCGCAGTCCGTCAAGGAGCCGGCCAGCCTGGCACCTGACTTGCGGGCGCCTGTCCTCGCCATTGTCGGCAGGCACGCCGACCAGGCAACCTGGAACACCTTGCGGCAACTCGGCGAGAAGGCCCCTTCGACGGAGGAAAAGCTCAGCTATTTCAATGCAATGGCCATGGCGCAGGACCCGGCCTTGATCCAGGCGAATGTCGCATTCTCTACTTCAGGTGCGATCCCGAACGGCCGTATCGTAAGGTTTCTCTACAGGATGGCGGAGAGCGGCGACAATCCCGAACTCATCTGGAACGACATCCTGAAGGCGAAGGCGATGCTCACGCCGCGCCTTTCGCCGAGCAATCGCTCGATGCTACTTCCGGCGGCTGCCTCCGGGTCGAGCGATCCAGCGATCGCGGACGCCTTGCTGGCTGAACCCGACAGCAAGGACAGTATCGGAGGGCGTCTGGAGGCGGCCAAGATTGCCGACTCGATTAGGGCGGCAGCCGAACTCAAGCAGCGGGCGGAACCTGCCCTACAGGCCTGGCTGAACCAACATGCCTGACGGTCAGTAAAACCAAGGCGCTTCAAAACAAAAGGCCGGGGATCGCTCCCCGGCCCTGCACGATCCCGAAAGATCCGTTCAGACGGTGTGGACCTTCATGTCTTCATACTCGTTAGAATGATGGCGGGCCGGAGAATGATGGCGGGCCGGGTGGTTGCGTGAGACTTCCTTATGGCTCTGGCCCGGCGGCGTGCTGCGCGACCATTCATGACCATGGACCAGACCGTCATCGTAGTAGTCAAAGCTCGGGGCGGTGAAGGTCATCTTAAAGCACTCCATCTGCGTGTTCGCTGTGAGCAATTTACGCATGAGGGGACGCATGTTTCAGCTTCTGTCTCCAGGAGGCTGCTGAATGGTGTAAAGTTAGTGACGCATTGCTTTGTAAAACAGAAAATCCTGTAAAGTGGCAGAGGCGTGGCCCCAGAGTCTCAGCGCCACATAATGTCGGACAGCTTTGCCAACGGTATCTTGCCGACCGAGAGCGTGCTGTCCTTCAAAGCAAATGGCAGGTCTATCGTCCCGCCCCTGCCGTCGCCGGACGGCTGGAACGCCATGAGGCCCAGCACCGCCTTTGCAGTCGTCGAAAGCCCTTGCGAGATCGCTCCACCACCAGCCAGCGCGTCGAGCGCTTCATTGTAGCCGGACAGCATCGCCCTCCCCTTTCCTGCCGGCTGCAGTCGCCCATCGAGTCGAAGCTCTGCACTGACCCTGGCATCGAGCGGGCCCCAACGAACAGCGAAATTGCGCAGGGCGATGCTGCCGCCGCCGTCACGCCAAGCGCTCGCCTGTTCCCGAGGCTCCGAGCCAGTAACCGGTGGCAAAGTGAGATCGGCTTCGGCGGAAAGGCCCGAGATGGTGGCACCGAGCGGCCACCGCCTCGTATCCGGCAACCCGACCTGGCTCGCCGACACGGCGATTTTCGCAGCGAGTTTCGCGTCCGGGCCACCCGTTGCCTGCGGCAGTTCAAGATGCACCACAAGGCGGGCCAATCGCACATCCTGAGGATGGCCGGACCGAGCCAGCCCCCCGATAAGCGACGCGGCTTCAAAGTCCAACGTCCCCGGGCGTCCTGAACCCAACGGAACCCGCGCATCAAGCAGTTCCGCCGAAAATACGATGGCAGGCGCCTGCGATACCCGCAGCGTTTCCTGGCCTTCCGGGCGTACGTTCAACGTCCTGGGATGCAGCCATGTCACCTCCAGTTCGACCATGTCGCTGCGCCAGGCAAGACCTGCTGGAAGAGCTTTCTCACCGCCTTCGATCGAAGCAGCCGCAACAGCGAGCGTGGCAGCGAACGGCCATCCGCCGCGCGTTATCACCCCGCTCTCGACCCGCCATCCGTCGCTTTGCATCTGATCACGTAGTGAAACGAGTACGCTCTGCAATCGGGCGGTAGCAATCGTCCAGACCAAGGTATCGGCAGCAAAAACAATTACGATCAGGGCGGTAGTAACAGCAAATACACGCCGCATCAGGAGGCCGCTTGTAGTCGAAGGACCGCTTTCATCCACATTCTCCAAGAAGACATCTCAATAGCTGCAACCTGTAGTAGCTATCGTTTTGAAATCACGACGCCGTGAACACCAGGAATCACAAAAAACGCAACGTTCTCGGACACTTAGCAACACTTATCCACGTTGACGAAAACGGGTATCGCTCAGACGTTCCGCACCGTTCCCGGCATGGAAACCCTTGAAAACAAGGCTGTTACCGGCTTGGTCGATGGGTTGGGCTGCGGCCCTCTGCTTCTCACCCACAGACTTATCCCCAGGCGTCAAAAACTCTGCTCCGCCTTGATCCAACTTTGACTGATCCGGTCGAGCATCGGTAATTTCGCTGCATCCAGGCTCAATGGGGGGCAGATCGCGATGTGGATCGGACCGGGATAACGCATGAAGCTTCTACGACCCCAGTGGCGGCCAGAATCGGTGGCGACCGGAATGACGGGCATGTCCAGCCGGGTCGCCAGCGCGGCGATGCCCGGCCGCAACGGTACCCGGGTGCCGGGCGCAACCCGGGTTCCCTCCGGAAAAATGACGATCTGGCGGCCTTGGCGGGTTGCCTCCTGCGCATCCGCGGTCAATTGCTTCAGCGCGACCGAGCCGGCCTTCCTGTCAACGCCGATCATCCCGGCCCCTTTCAGCAGAGGCCCGAACAGCGGCAGGCGCATCAGCTCCTGCTTCACCACGTAGGTGGTTTTCGGCAGCAGCAGCATCCAGATCAGCGTGTCGTAGGCGGACTGATGCTGGGCGGCCAACAGCATGGCGCCATCTTTCGGCAGGTGCTCGCGCCCGCTCAGTTCCAACGTGATGCCGCATAGCCGCTCGGCCCCACCGAGCACCAGCCGGATCCAGAACCGCGCGAAATCCGCAGTGCGCGCGGGTGCCAAGAGCCTGACCCCGATGCCCAGGACGGACAGCACGAAAGTCAAACTGTAGAAGTAGAAATTGAAGGCCAGCGAGCGCAGGAAAATCATCCCGATTCCAGCCTGGTCAGACCGAGGATTGAGATCAGCCATTTGTCATATTCGTTCGCCAGCAATCGTAAGGTTGAAGGATACGTCCCCGAGCGCAAGGCGGGCGGCATCACAGGTTCCGGGTATAGCGTGAGATTGGGTGCTGCACGTCCGATCTCACGGAGGGCGCGCTGCATGTGGTAGCCCGCAGTGACGACAAGCAGTGAATGGAGATGATTGTCCGCCGCCCAGGCAGCGGTCTCGTCGGCATTGCCGATCGTCGTGGTAGCGCTGCGGCCAAGCGTGATGCGGGCCGGCGCCTCCCGGTCCGCACCATCCTCGAACTCGAGGCCGGCGTGGCGGATTATCTCCGCAAGCCCGGCGCCATGGCCGACGCCTGATATCAGCAGCACGCGCGCCCTGCCTTCGTTGAGCAGCCGCAGACCGGTTGCGACACGGTCGGCGCCGCCGGTCAACACGACGATCCCGTCAGCTGAAGCGTTAGGTGTGCCCTCCCGCAAGGAACCGCGCACGAACCAGGCGAAACCGGCCACCCAGGCGATCGCCAGGAGCACGGCGATGACGGCAAACGCACGCGCGAAATCATGCAGGGGCCGCTCATTGCGGATTCCCTGTGTCACGTGAGGCTTCCCAGCCAACGTCGTACGGTGGCCTGGGCCGTCGTCCAGCCGATCAACGCAGCGGCGACCGGAAGCAGCGGCAGCAGCTCCCAAACCGTGAGCGGCAGGCGGGCGAGGAACGCTGCGCCGGAAGCGGCAGGTTCCGCCACCATGCCCGGCCCGGCTTGGAAGGGTGCGGCGAGCGATGCGAGCCCGAGCAAAATCGGCAGCGCCAGGACGAGGCCAAGCATCGCACCGCCAAACGCCAGCAGTGTGACGCGTTGGGCGAACCGGCCGGCGATCATCGAGTCGGTTGCCCCGAGGCCGTGGACGATTTCAATGGCGTCGCGCCGCACGGCCAGACCAGCGCGCGTCGCGACGGCAATAACCGCCGTCGCTACAAAGGTCACCACGAGCAACCCGAGAGCCGCACAGGCCTGCAGGCTGCCTGCAAGTGCTGCCAGACGGCCGAACCATTCCTCATTGTGTTCGATGAGCGTGCCGGGCGCCACGTCGCGCAACTTGCCGGCAAGCTCGCCGGATAGCTGCCGCGACACGGCCGGAAGCAGGCGCACTTCGAAGACGACAGGCATGTCGAGCGCGAGCCGCGCCGTGTCGTCGCCCAGCCACGGCTTCAGCAGACCGATCAACTCGTCCCGTCCCAGCTTGCGGGCCGCCAATCCGTGCAGGCCCGCGAGGATCGCCTCGACAGCATCGGCCCTGCTTTGTGCTGCGTGCGCAGAAGGTGTCGCGGGTTTCGGCACCTGAACCGTCAATGTGGCGCCGGCGCCCCATTCGAACCGCGCCGCCAGACCCGACGCGGCAACGGAGGCCGCAATTGCCAGCGCGGCGAGGAACACCATGGCTGCCACCAGCAAAGGCAGCAGCCGGTCTGACAATGCCCGTTTCAGGCCCAGGTCATCGGCCCGCCTGGGGCGCAGAAGGTGCTGGCGCCGTTCTGGTCTGCCAGTGCGGACAGGCAGGTCAGCCACCGCGGCGGCCGGGTTGGAACGGTCCGGCAGGCGGCGTCCGTGTCGGCGCATCCTCCTCCAGCCGGCCTTCCGAAAGGCGCA
>CAZZVF010000155.1:0-7388 GCA_964657355.1 uncultured Buchnera sp. | reverse complement strand
GGCGCGCACCGATCCCGTCGAGGCGCTGCGCCATGAGTGAGCCGCTCGAACTGCGCGCCGTCCATCGCACCTATCGCAGCGGCGCCGGCGACCTGCCCGTATTGCGCGGCGCCGATCTCACCTTGCACCGGGGCGAGATCGTGGCCCTGGTAGCGCCCTCCGGCACCGGCAAATCGACCCTGCTGCACCTGGCCGGGCTGCTCGAAATGCCCGATCGCGGCCAGGTCGTGGTGGCGGGCACGGATGCAGGCCAGTTGGCCGACACCGAGCGCACGCGTGTCAGGCGCGACAAGATCGGCTTCGTCTACCAATTCCACCATCTGCTCGCCGAATTCACCGCCGAGGAAAACGTCATCCTGCCGCAGATGATCGCGGGCAAAAGCCGCGGCGAGGCCAGGAAACGCGCGCATACCCTGCTCGAGGCGTTCGGCCTCAGCGCGCGAGCCCGCCATCTGCCCGGCAAGCTCTCCGGCGGCGAACAGCAGCGCGTCGCCATAGCCCGCGCACTCGCCAACGCACCCTCTGTCATCCTGGCCGACGAGCCGACCGGCAACCTCGATGTCGGCACCTCGGACACGGTGTTCACCGAACTGCTGCGCATCGTGCGCGAACAGGGCGTCGCCGCCCTGGTCGCCACGCACAACCTCGAACTCGCCAAACGCATGGACCGCACCATGACCCTGCGCGACGGCCTCGCCGTGCCGCTGGTCCACACTGCCTGACCCTTCCTGCGTGAGCCCGGGCTCCCTACACTGAGGCCATGCCGGCAGACAGCTTCGTCCACCTCCGAGTCCACTCCGCTTATTCGCTCAGCGAAGGCGCCATCAAGCCGGAAAAGATCGCCCAGCTGGCGCGCGATGCCGGCATGCCCGCGGTCGCCATTGCCGACAGCGGCAACATGTTCGGCGCCCTCGAATTCTCGCAATACTGCACCGGCAAGGGCGTGCAGCCCATCGTCGGCTGCCAGATCGCACTCTGCCGCGAAGACCGCCCAGGCCTGCCCGCCGATCCCATCGTGCTGCTCGCCCAGGATGCCGAGGGGCTGGCCAACCTGCAGCGCCTCTCGTCGGCCGGCTTCCTGCACTCCGACCCGGCCGCACCGCAGCTCTCCTTCGCCACCATCGCGGAGCACGCTGCCGGGCTGATGCTGCTCACCGGCGGCACGCGCGGCCCGGTCGCCCGCCTGCTCGGCGAAGGCCGCGAGCCCGATGCCGCCGCCCTCTGCGCCGCCATGGAGGAGGCGTTCCGCGGCCGTGTCGCCATGGAACTGCACCGCCATGGAACCCGCCTGGAACGCGCCGTCGAACCCGGTATGATCGCCATGGCCGACCGCCTGCGCATCCCCCTCGTCGCCACCAACGAATGCTTCTTCGCAGTGCCCTCCATGTACGAAGCGCACGACGCGCTGCTGTGCATTGCCGAAGGCCGCATGCTCTCCGAAGCCGAACGCCGCCGCGTAACACCGGAACACTGGTTCAAGCCGGCCGCCGCCATGCGCGAATTGTTCGCCGATTTGCCGGACGCCTGCGACAACACGCTCGCCATCGCGCGCAGCTGCGCCGTCATGGCCGAAACCCGCAAGCCGCTGCTGCCGGTCTGCCCAAAAGTCCGCCCCGGCTCCACCGAAGCCGAAACGCTCGCCGCCATGGCCCGCGAAGGCCTCGGCCGCCGCCTGGCCCCCCGCGCGCCCGATGCCGACACACGCAAACGCTACGAGGACCGGCTCGAATACGAGCTCCGCGTCATTACCGACATGGGGTTTCCCGGCTATTTCCTCATCGTCGCGGACTTCATCCAATGGGCCAAGGGCGAGGGCATTCCGGTCGGCCCCGGCCGCGGTTCCGGCGCCGGCTCCGTCGCCGCTTGGGCGCTCACCATCACCGACCTCGACCCGCTGCAGTTCGACCTGCTGTTCGAACGTTTCCTCAACCCCGAACGCGTCTCGATGCCCGACTTCGACATCGATTTCTGCCAGAACCGCCGCGACGAGGTTATCAGCTACGTGCGCCGCGAATATGGCGACGACCGTGTTGCGCAGATCATCACCTTCGGCAAGCTCCAGGCGCGTGCGGCGGTGCGCGACGTCGGCCGCGTGCTCGGCATGCCTTATGGCCAGGTCAACAGGGTTGCCGAACTGATCCCGAACAATCCGGCCAAGCCGGTGACGCTGGCGCAGGCGGTTGACGGCGAGAAACGCTTGCAGGATCTGCGTGACAGCGACGAGGCCGTACGCCGCCTGCTCGAAATCGCACTGCAGATCGAAGGCCTCTACCGCCACGCCAGCACGCACGCCGCCGGCGTCGTCATCGGCGACCGCAAACTGACCGATCTCGTGCCGATGTACCGCGATCCGCGCGAAGGCACGCTGGTCACGCAATACAACATGAAATGGGTCGAGCAGGCCGGCCTGGTGAAATTCGACTTCCTCGGCCTCACCACGCTCACCATCCTGCAGCGCGCCGTCGCGTTCCTGCATGGCATGGGCATTGCGGTGGACTTGGAAACCCTGCCGCTTGACGACGCGCCCACCTACGCCATGCTGTCGCGCGGCGACGCCGGCGGCGTGTTCCAGTTCGAATCCGCCGGCATGCGCGACGTGCTGCGGCAGATGCGTCCGGACCGGCTGGAAGACCTCATCGCCGCCGTGGCGCTGTATCGCCCGGGCCCGATGGCGAACATCCCCGCCTACTGCCAGCGCAAGCATGGCGAGGCCTGGGAGGCGCCGCACGAGGAGCTGCGCGACCTCCTGGGCGAGACTTACGGCATCATGGTCTACCAGGAACAGGTCATGCAGATCGCCCAGCGCATGGGCGGCTACAGCCTGGGTGCCGCCGACCTGCTGCGCCGCGCCATGGGCAAGAAGATCCGCGCCGAAATGGACAGCCAGCGGCAGATCTTCTGCACCGGTGCCACGGCGCGCGGCATTCCCTCGGCGAAAGCCGTCGAAGTATTCGAGCTGATGGCGAAGTTTGCCGATTACGGCTTCAACAAATCGCACGCGGCCGCCTACGCGCTGGTCTCGTACCAGACCGCGTGGATGAAGGCGAACCACCCGGTGCCGTTCCTCGCCGCCTGCATGTCGCTCGCCATGGGCAACACCGACAAGCTCGCCGCCCTGCGCCAGGAAGCCGAGCGCATGGGCATCCGCGTGCTGCCGCCTTCGGTGAACAGATCGGCGGCGGATTTCAGCGTCGAGACCATGCCCGACGGCAAGCTCGCCATCCGCTACGCGCTCGCCGCGGTGAAAAAGGTTGGGTTCACCGCCATGCAGGGTGTCACCGCCTCGCGCGGCAGCCGGCCGTTCGCCGACATCACGGATTTCGCCTCGCGCATCGACCCGCTGCAGGTCAACAAGCTGCAGCTGGAAAATCTCGCCCGCGCCGGCGCGTTCGACGAAATGGACCCCAACCGCGCGCGCATGTTCACCGCCGCCGAAACCATGCTGCGCTACGCCCAGGCCCGCGCCGAAGAAACCCGTTCCGGCCAGGCCGGGCTGTTCGGAGGCAATAGCCCCGGTGCCAACGCCGAGCGCCTGCGGGTGCCCGACATGCCGGACTGGCCGGATATCGAGCGGCTCGGCTACGAGGCGGAGGCGATCGGCTTCCACCTCACCGCACACCCCCTGGACGGCTTCGCGACCCTGCTGCGCCGCCTCGGCGTGGTCGGCACCGTCGGCCTGCAGGCCCGCGCCGAAGCCGGCTCCCAGCGCGTCAAGATCGCCGGCTGCGTCGCCGGCTCGAAGGAGCGCACCACCCGCACCGGCAGCCGCATGGCCTGGATCACCCTGTCGGACGCGGCCGGCGCCTGCGAAATCACCCTGTTCAGCGAGGTGCTCACCCGCGCCCGCCCGCTGCTCGCCAACGGCGCCGCCCTGCTCGTCACCGCCGACCTCAAGCTGGAAGGCGACGTGCTGCGCATCACCGCACAGGACGTCATCACCCTCGACCAGGCGGCCGAGCAGGCCGGCGCCGGCATGCGCATCTGGCTCGCCCGCACCGAAGCCGTCGCCCACATCCGCACCATCCTGGCCCGCGAAGGCCGCGGCCGTGGCCGCGTCAGCCTGATCCCCATGCTCGACGAACAGGAGGTCGAAATCGCCCTCCCCGGCAGCTTCGCCGTCACCCCCCGGCTAAGGCAGGCGCTGAAGACCATACCCGGCGTAGAACGCGTCGACGAAGTTTGAACCTTCTCAGCTACGCTGCCTCGAGCTCCGCCTCTGCTCCAAATGGCGGGAGGCGCGGGAACGGAGTAATTACTGCCGGGCAGGGAGGCGGATCGTCATCGTCGTCATCCCTGTGACGCCGCCAAAAAAGGGCAGGCAGCCACGGCCGGAACGGATCGCCTCCCGAACCTTGTTCGAGATGGTCAGTGACTGGATGCCCGATCCTGCCATCGACAGCGCCCGATACTTTCACCAGATCGAGAATTCCGCCTTTGTCCTTCATCTCCCTTCTCCCTGAAGCTTCGCAAGTCAGTCGAGAGACCTGCAACCGCGATGTTTGACCTGCCGAGAGAAGCAACATGGACGGCAAGGCTCCGCCCTATGCTTGCCTCTGGCGCCAAACCCAATCAGGCGTTTGGCCACTAGAGTTTTGAAACGGATTTTCCGTCCATCAAGAGGCTCACGCCGATGTTACCAGCGGGCGGCGGCTATGGATCAGCTTTGCCACGCGGGGACGAGGGCTAGCTGCTCTTCCACGGTGCGCGTCTTCACGCGGCCCGACGGCGCTCCCTGTGCGCAGCCACCCAAAGGTCGCCTCCGCTCCGGTTGCCGACAAGCGCCCCAGCCACTTGGCCTGCGCATTCGTTGCGAGTGCAAGGCAGGGGTAGGGTGCGCGGGATTGGGGGCGTGGACTTGGCCGGTTTGCAAGCCGCCTGGGGACTTGCTATAGCGCCCGCCTGCCAGGCTCCACGCCTCGCGCGGGCGCATAGCTCAGTTGGTAGAGCAGCTGACTCTTAATCAGCGGGTCGTAGGTTCGAATCCTACTGCGCCCACCAAATTAACTAGTAGTCTATCGATCAAGCTGCCTTCGAGTGCTGTTTGCAGACAGTGGCGGGCTGAACGCTGCCGGCATAATCGCCGATTCGATAGCGGCGCGACTTCGCGACCGCAACATCCAATGACCAATAGCTCGATTGTCGACGCGATTTGCGATGAGCTTTTGCGGGATCAAGAGCATGGCTGACGCGGAGTATCGCGCATCGGCCGGGCTAGAGGTCTGCCGGCGCGCGACGACGGCGGCAACATCGGTTCGATCATGCGTCATACTACGTCAGTCGGGTCACTAGCGAAGCGAAGGCCGTTGGGCATATGCTGCGTGGGTGGTTAGGGTCCACATTAAGCCGGTTATCCGATTTCGATCTCGACAATCCCTTGGGTTTACAACCTGCCGCGACCACCCAACCCACGTTACGACAAGGTTAGAAATCGCCGCCAGGCAAGCCGGAATGTACTCGGGATATGAATCATGCCGTTGGTAGCTGAAGTCATATTTCGGCTCCGAAGAGCTACGAGAGTCAAAAGCGTCCGGTTTTTGGCTTCGCAATGGCGTTTGCTTCTCCTCGTCGTATCGACGCCGATTTTACAAATCGTTTTCCATACTGTCGCCCCGTCAGGTTTTTTATTTAGCTCAGGTTTGGCCAACTCAAACAATTTAAATCGGGTTCCACTCGGGATACTCATCAATGCGAGTGACAACATGTCGTATTCTGCCTGGGCGATGCAGGCGAAGCTTGGACACTATTTAGGAAGCGATCTATATACAACGTCTGTTCACAAAGCAGTCTTTTTCAACCCTTACTTTACTGCATTAGGAGTAGCAGCGCGAATCCTCCATTTGGAGCCATTCATTGCGATGATCGCTGCCTCAGTAGCATCATCTGCTCTATTCTCTTTCCTAGTTTACAAGCTTGCGCGTCAATCCGGCTTGCAGGAGTTATCAGCTCAGGGCGCCGTTTTCCTAGCCTTGTTCTGTAGCGGACCCTCATGGATACTCTTTCTTATCCACGCCGCGCTGGGTCACGGTGGCTTGCTCTCCCGCCCGTTTCTTGGGATTGACGGATACTATTTCGATATATTTCCAGAATCGATCTTCATAGCTTACCCTTTTGCAAGCTTCAATCTCGCGCTTATAGCGGCATCGGCAATTTTAGTCGGTCGTGTGGTGCAAGGTGATGAAAGAGGGGCATTATTGCGCCTTGTCTCTGCGGGCGTGCTATGTGATTGTGCAATATTGGTTCGCCCTTATGATGCTCTCATCGTTTGTTTTGTGTTCGTTGTTTGCCTGTTCTGTAGAAACTTCACTCGGCCGCTTCGTTCCAAGGTTCGGTATAAAGCTGAGTATTTGAAAGATACGTGGGTATGTCTGATCATTTTGCCGGCGTGCTTGTACGTCTATACGATTTCTGAGTTGCCCGTTTGGAAACAGTTCGCAAGTAAGTCTTTAACAACTGGCCCAAGCCGCCTGGAAATGGTGACTGGTTTTTCAGTTTTTTGGTTTTTTAGTATTATTGGGGTTGTTAGGGCGGTTCGAGCGGGTAATGCTAAGCTACTGGTTTTATCGGTATGGGCAGGATCGGCAACTACGGCCATCATCGTTTTAGGCGGGCTCATGGCAAGGTTTTCGAGCGGCCTTATAATACCTTACAGTATACTCTCGGCTTACGGCATTGCGGGACTGAAGCGCCGCTCAGACGCCACCTCCGAATGGGCGTACACCGGCGCAATGTTGCTCATGCTCAGCACAGTCACCACAACTATGTTCACCTATGCAAGTATTTTGCTTCAATCCGTACCCACTATCGATGCGGAGGTGAAGGCAGGTGCGTACGTCATTCGTAAATCTTCAGGCGAAGAGATTCCCACGGTTCTTACAGACTGCGCTACGGGAGCGTTTCTGCCAGGCATATCAGGCTTTCGCGTATTTGCCGGGCACTGGTCACTCACACCTGACTTCTCTGCCAAATGCAGCCTCCTAGCTCGTTGCGGTTTGTCTTCATCACCGATGTCGTCCGTCTTCGATGCCAGCGAACTCGGAAGACTAATCAATGAAGTTCGTCCACAATACGTATTGGTTCTAGATCAATCTCCTGCCACGCACTGGCTGCTATCGACACATCAAGCGAGCGTGATCATGCAAGGCCTCCGATGGGACGTTCTGGCTATGAAGCCCTTTGCTTCGTAGCACGAGATTGTACAAGGCATCATAATTGTCAGTTTTACGGATAGCCCTATAATTTCCTAATCCTCCCCCCTGGCCAATGAGCAACAAATAAGCCGCGAACAGCGTCCGGTGCACCGCGCCCTGAATGGCGTTGGTTCGGCCGCTGGCGAAGGTTACGATGCTGACGGCGAGCGTTAGCAGGAGCGTGACTAGGTCACGTGTTCT
>CAZZVF010000154.1:0-7475 GCA_964657355.1 uncultured Buchnera sp. | reverse complement strand
ATGCAAATCCGAGCAAGACAAGGCCCAGCACGAGCAATGTGCCCGCGCAGCGCTCCAGCAATTGTGTGTCGGTCTCGACACGGCGTGACGCGTAGGCCAGCGCGCCGCCAAAAAATAATATGGACGCGATCAAGATCTCTAGCATGACGTGCCGGGTTAACACAGTATGGGGTGCTTTCGCCGTTATGGATTCTGGTAATGCGCTGACTTGAAAATCGTTCGTCGTTAACGACTAGAGCATTTCCAACTTTGTTGAGTCGTTCGAGTTCGCGAGCATCTTTATCCGACGGGAGGATCCCGTCTGGTCGGATGATGCTCTAACCGGATATTGAATTGCCCGTGCCGACCAAAATTCATTTATGAAAACCGTTGAAGAATGAGGCCGTGGCGTGAAGCGGCCGCAGCGCCGGTCATATGGGCTGCCGGTGCCTGCGCTGCTGACGCACACGTCAAATGGTTCTGCAGCTATGACGTAGCCGAAACTCCGCATCCGTTCGCCGATTTTTTCGACCGCGATTTTGCGCTCCTCACCGGCGTCGCCACCGCCGTCTTCCTCGTTGCAGGCTTTGTCGACCCGATGATCATCGGCCGCGCCATCCTGTGGTCGGTCGACCGGGTGACATGGGCGCTGCGCGAACAGACGGAAACGTTGATGCGCGCCACTTATGGCGCGTTCTTCGTAGCGTTGTGGTCCATCGGTGGCGTTATCCTGACACCGGAACTCACCACCCGTGTCGCCGCCGTTTCGTGGTGGCAGCTCGCTATTGCCGCGTGCTTCATCTGGCGCCGCACACTGCCATTGGCCGCCATCGGCATGGTCTGGCTGTACGTGTATGCCGTCCAACACTACGGCTTGTTCCACCTGCTCGATTACCCGATCTTCCTGGGCTCGGCAGCCTACTTCGCATTACTCGGTCTCAACCGCACGCTGTTCGGCGTGGCCCCGCTCGATGTCGTCCGCTACGCCGCGGCGGTGACGCTGATGTGGGCATCGGTCGAGAAATGGGGCTATCCGCAATGGACCTACCCACTGTTCATCAGCCACCCGGCCATGTCCATGGGGTTCAAGGTCGCCTACTACATGAAAGCCGCCGGCATCGTCGAATTCAGCCTCGCGTTCGCCCTGCTCGGCACGCCGCTGATGCGCCGGACCGCGTCCATCATCCTCGCCAGCATGTTCGTCACGGCGATCCTCGAATTCGGCAAGATCGATGCCGTCGGCCACTCGCCTATCATCGCGGTCATGCTGGCCATCATGGCGGATAGCCGCATCGGCGCCAGGCAGTCGCCGCTTGTCGCACCAGTGCTGTATCCCGTCTCCATGGCAGTCACCATCGTCGCCTATTATGGCATACACGCCGCCCTGTTCTGAACATCCCGCCTGACATGCCCGCCTGAACATGCCCGATTAGAGCAACCCCTGCTTGGGCAGCGGAACCTGCTCAGGCGTCGGGTGGCTCCGCATCTTCCATGACGCTGCCGGGACCTTTCCAGTTTGCCAGCAAAGCGGCGACGCGGGCGGCCGCGATCGCCCTGCTGAACAGGAAACCCTGCGCCTCATCGCAGCCTTCCGATCTCAGTTGCTGGAGTTGATTGCCTGTTTCCACGCCCTCGGCGGTGACCGGCATGCCCAGGCTTTTCCCCAGTGCCACGATGGCTCGGATGATCGCGCTGGAATCCTCACGCATGCCGAGATCCTTGACGAAGGATCGGTCGATCTTGATGCGGTCGAACGGAAAGGAACGCAGATAGCTGAGCGAGGAGAACCCGGTGCCGAAATCGTCGAGCACGATCTTCACCCCGAAGCCGTGGATGTCACGCAGCATGGCGAGTGTCGCGTCGTTCTCCGCCAGCAGCGCCGTCTCGGTGATTTCCAGATCGATGCGTGAGGGGTTGATGCCAGTCTCGCTGATGCACCCGGCAAGCCGCTGCACCAGCCGGCCGGAACGGAACTGGATCGGCGAGACATTGATGGCGAGCTTGATATGCTCCGGCCACTGCGCCGCATCGGAACAGGCCTGCTGCAGGATCCATCCGCCGAGCCGCTCGATGTAGCCGGTGTCTTCCGACAACCAGATGAATTCGCCCGGCATGAGCAGGCCGCGTACGGGATGGTGCCAGCGCACCAGGGCCTCGAACCCGGCGACCTCGCCACTGCCGACGGCGACGATTGGCTGGTAGAGAAGCTCCATCTGGTTGTCCGCGAGCGAGCGCAGAAGATCCGCCTCCAGCGCGCGACGGTCCTGCAGCGTCGCATCCATGCTCGGCGCGAACAGGCGGAAATCGTTGCGGCCCTCTTCCTTGGCGCGATACAGCGCGGTGTCCGCGTTTCTCAGCAGTGTCTCGGCGTCGCTGCCATGCGTCGGCGCGGTGACGATGCCCACGCTGGCGCCGACTTCCAGCCAGGCGCCGTCGATGGCAAAGGGCCTGCCGATGCTGGCCACGACCCGGCGTGCCAGTTCCTTGCCGTCCTCGGCATCGATGATGCCGGTTTGGATGATCGCGAATTCGTCGCCACCGAGCCGCGCCACCGTGTCGTGGCGCCGCGAACAGCCGAGCAGACGGTCCGCCACCACGCGCAACAGGCGGTCGCCGACCGGATGCCCGCGCGTGTCGTTCACTTCCTTGAACCGGTCGAGGTCGATGAGCAGGAGCGCGAACGACTCCTCGTGCTTCAGCCGCTGCAGGGCGCGATCGAGACGCTCACCGAACAGCATGCGGTTCGGCAGGTTCGTCAGCACATCGTGCCGTGCCAGGAACGAAATGCGCGCCTCGCTGCGGTGACGTTCGGTGACGTCCTCGTAAGTCAGCACCCAGCCGCCGTCGGATACCGGCCGGTGCGAGGTTGCGATGACGCGGCCGTCGGCCAGGAAATGCAGCTGCTCGAACATCGTGCGCTGGGCGATCGTCGCCTGCAGCGCCTGCGCGTCCGGCCGGCCCTCTTCACGCGAGAATTCCGCGAGCACCGCGCAGACCGCGGCGAAGCTCATGCCGGCCTGAACCTGGCCGCGCTGTAGCCGGTAGATGTCGGCGAACCGGCTGTTGAAAACCTTGAGATTCGAGCCGCTGTCGTAGACGCACAAGCCCTGCGACATGTTGGTCAGCGCGGCATCGAACCAGATGTTGGTCTGCGCCAGTTGTGCCTCGCGCTGCCGTGCCTCGGTCACGTCGCTGAAGAATGCGACCAGGCCTCCTTCGCCGGTCTTGCACCAGCTCACCCGCAGCCAGCGGCCGTCAACCAGCCCGACTTCCATGGTGCCTGGAGCGTCGTCATCCAGCGGCCATGTCTGCGCCCCGACCGCGAAGCGCGAAGCGTCGTTCAGCTTGGTTCGTGCCAGGCTGCGCAGCAGGTCCGAGATCGAGAAGCTCGGCGGGATCCGCTCTTCCAACGGGCCGAAGAACGTGTCGATCGGGTCGTTCGTCACGACGATGCGGCCGACGCCATCGACCAGGACGACACCTTCCTGCGTGCTGTGGATGGCGTCCATCAGGCGCGCCTGGGCGGACCGCCGCTGACTGACTTCGGCCGCCATCATCGCGGCGATGCTGTCGCGCATGACGCCCATCGATCTGAGCAGGCTGCCGAGTTCGTCCTGGCGGCCCTGGGGGATCGCCACCGCGAGGTCTCCATCGGCAATGCGGACCGCGACTGCGGACGCCGCGGCGATCGGCCCCGAGATGCGCTGGGTGAGCATCCATGTGACCAAAGCGGAGAGCAGCAGTGCCGCGCCCGTCAGGCCCAGTGCGAGCTCGCTTTCGGTCTGGATCGAACGCAGGGCCTGCTGGCGGTAGAGGAAGCCGTCGCCGGCCGTCAGGTTGATTAACAGGTCGATCTGGTGATCGACGGTATCGGAGTAACCGTCCAGTTCGGCCATGACCTGGGGCACCGGCAGCGCGAAGCTGATACCTCGCGCGCTCTTGATCCACCCTTGGGCCGCTTCCTTTACCGCTTCGGACGCATCGCGCGCCCTGGCCGATTTCGAGCGCTGGGCACTGATCTCGAGATCCTCGAAGACCGAGTTCGCCAGGTCGTCGCTTTGACGGGAAAGCTCCTTGCGCCGCTCCGGGTCTTCCATCAGCCGCTCACGCAGGGTGCTCGTCTGCATGGCGGCGAAATCGGCCTGCGCGGCCCGCGCGTAGTCGATCGACATCAACGAACGGTCGTAGATGTCCAGCACCAGCTTGGCGGATTGCTTGATGGACTGGTACGAGTAGTAGCCCACCGTGCCGGTAAACAGGCACATCAGAGTAAAGCCGAGCATGATGCTCGCCCGGATCGTCGGAAAACCCATGCGCGGCCGCTGGCTTGCGGGGTCTCCTCGGACGGGCCCTGGCGAAGTTGTCGTTTGTGCCGCATCCCCAGTTTTATATGCGGACGTGGCCGTTCTCACCGATTGCCATTGGGATGGTTTGCGGGCTTCTGTATTCCCAGGTTGCGGCCGTAGCCCAGCGCTCATCGGAAACCGTGCTCACCCATCTAGCCTGCCCGCGAGAGTTTCAGATGAACCTGCCTGATCGCCTAACACAATGTCTTGCAGGCAGCAGTGCCTCGCAACCTCCAGTCCTGCGGCTGATCGCAGTTTTCAGCATTTTGACGATTTTGTCCGCTGCTGGTGTCTTTTCCGCCATTGCAGAAGGCACCCCGGTCGTCATCACGCAGAAGGGGCGGGCCTTCAATCCGAAAACCCTGATGTTGAAAGCAGGCGATACTGCGGAAATCGTCAACGACGACGGCGAACTCATCCACCATGCCTATGTCTCGTCCGAGTCCTTCAGCTTCGACTCGGGCGACCAGGAGCCGGGCAGCAAGACAGACGTGGTCTTCACCACCCCGGGGAAGTTTACCGTCCTGTGCGGCATCCATCCGAAGATGCATCTCGAGGTTACGGTCAACTAGGGGGAAGCTGTCACCCCGCGGCCGGCGCGCGACGGCGTCCGGGTCGCGGCTGGCATGGCGGGGCCGACCTTGCCTTTGACCCGCACACCCGCGACAAGCCGCCCGTGCCGCCGCCCCTTCTTTCGCTCCAGGACATACATCTCACCCTCGGTGGGGCTCCGCTGCTCGACGGCGCCGAACTCGCCGTGGGCGCCGGCGAGCGCATCTGCCTGGTCGGCCGCAACGGCTCGGGCAAGTCCACCCTGCTCAAGATCGCGGCCGGCCTGCTCACCGCCTTCGACGGACGGCGCTTCATGCAGCCGGGCGCCACCATTCGGTACCTGCCCCAGGAGCCGGATTTCGGCGATTGCCCAAGCGTGCTGGCATATGTCGAGTCGGGACTTGGGCCAGGCGACGATCCCTACCGCGCAAGGGCGTTGCTGGAGCAGGCCGGGCTTACCGGTGACGAACATCCGGGCCGTCTGTCGGGCGGCGAGGCGCGCCGCGCTGCGATCGTGAAGGCGCTCGCGCCCGCGCCCGACCTGCTGCTGCTCGACGAACCGACCAACCATCTCGACCTGCCCGGCATCGAATGGCTCGAGGGCGAACTGGCCGCATCGCGCGCCGGCATCGTGGTGATCAGTCATGACCGGCGGCTGCTCGAGACGGTGTCGCGCAGCATCGCCTGGCTCGACCGCGGGCGCACGCGGCGCGTGGATCGCGGCTTCGCCCATTTCGAAGCGTGGCGCGACGAAGTGCTGGAACAGGAGGAACGCGAGCAGCACAAGCTGGGACGCCAGATCGCGCGCGAGGAGGACTGGATGCGCTACGGGGTGACGGCCAGGCGCAAGCGCAACGTGCGGCGCGTGGCGGAGCTTGCGGCCTTGCGCGATCGCAAGCGCGAGCATCGCGGGCCGGCCGGCAGCGTGCGCATGGCGGCGAGCGAAAGCGAGGGCAGCGGCAAGCTCGTCTCCGTCGCCGAAAATGTGTGGAAATCGTACGGCGACGACACCATCGTGCGCGATTTCGGCACCCGCATCATCCGCGGCGACCGGGTCGGCATCGTCGGCCCGAACGGCGCGGGCAAGACCACGCTCCTGCGCCTGCTGACCGGCAAGCTGCAGCCCGACCGCGGCGAGGTGAGGATCGGGACGAACCTGGCGGAAGTCTCGCTCGACCAGTCGCGCGCCAGCCTCGATCCGCAGGCGACGCTGTCGCAGACGCTGACCGGCGGCGCCGGCGACCAGGTGATGGTGAACGACCAGAAGCGCCACGTGATCGGCTACATGAAGGACTTCCTGTTCCGGCCCGAGCAGGCCCGCACCGCGGTCGGCGTGCTGTCGGGCGGCGAACGCGGCCGGCTCATGCTGGCCAAGGCGCTCGCCCAGCAATCCAACCTGATGGTGCTCGACGAGCCGACCAACGATCTCGATCTCGAGACGCTCGATCTGCTGCAGGAGATGCTTGCCGACTACCAGGGTACGGTGCTTCTGGTCAGCCACGACCGCGACTTCCTCGACCGTGTGGTGACATCCACGATCGCGTCGGAGGGCGATGGACGCTGGACGGAATATGCCGGCGGCTACTCGGACATGCTGGCCCAGCGCGGCGCCGGCGCGGCGCCGCCCGTTGCAGCCAGGCCGCAGCAATCCGCTCCAGGCCAGAAGCAGAAACCGGCCCTGAAGCCCGCCGTGAAGAAGCTCTCGTTCAAGGACCGGCACGCGCTGGAGCAGCTCCCGGCCGAAATGCAGAAACTGCAGGTGCAGATCCGCCGCCACCAGCAAACCCTGAGCGACGGAACGCTCTACAAGAAGGATCCCGCCAGGTTCGCCGCGGAGAGCTCCGCACTGTCCCGCGCCGAGCAGGCGCTGGTCACGGCCGAGGAACGCTGGCTGGAGCTCGAGCTTCTCCGCGAACAATCGGGCGGCTGAGGCTCAGCCGGGCAGCGACGATCCGGCCGAAAGCCTGTCGCTTCAGCGTTCCGCCGCGGCGTCGTCTGCCAGATGCCGTTGGCGAAGGTAAGCAATGGACGCTCGACGAATTGCGCGACGAGCACGCCGCCGGCGATTGTAAATGCCGCCATGCTGAGGAACAGCATGGGCTTGGGTGCGTGGTGGTCCAGGCCAGAGGCACCCAGTGCCTGCCAAAATGCCCCGATAAAGATAAATTGGAACAGGTAGATCGAGTAACTCGCGGCGCCCAGGGTGCGCAGCCACGGCGAGACCTGCAGCCGACCCGAGCGCTCTTTCTCGGCCACGCCGACAATCAGCACTCCGGCAGGAATGGCGTAAGCAAAGCGAGCGCACAGCCCGAAGCCGTTCAGAACGCCCATGCTCTCCAACGTGAGTGCGACTGAGAAGGCGCCGGCGCCGGCCGCCAACACCACGCCTGGTGCGGGAATACGCCAGCTGCGAAGCGCATGTGCGGCCATCATGCCGACGAAGAATTCGCCCCCGTAGAAGCCGCAGAGCTGACCGGGAATGAACCTTGTGGGAGCGCCGGCGGCTGTCGCCACGATGAGCAGCAGCCAAATCGCGAACAAGCCCGCGCCAGCTCGCCGGTTCGCGACCAGCGCTGCGAAGACCAGGTAGAACACGAT
>CAZZVF010000153.1:0-7499 GCA_964657355.1 uncultured Buchnera sp. | reverse complement strand
GCGCCAAGGGCTAGCTTTACGGCGGGTAAACGCGCCCTGGCGGCCATCTAACGCGCGTCTCTGCGCTTCCGGTGCTCACGGCCCGAACGGCCCCTGCGCTCCGGTTCTCGAAACGCACGCCAGCTGACTCGCCAGGCCCCGTTTACGGTTGGGTAAGACAGGTTGGGCGTGGCGAACGGGCCGGTGAACGCTCATGTCGGCTTGACGTGGACCGTCGGTAGCGACGCTCATGCGGAACGTAGTGCCGGCCTTTATCGTGGGTCGGGGTGCGGACGATCTTTGAAAGCAGGGTATTTCGTTGGCGCTTCGTCTTTCTCCACACATGACCATCATGCAGAACGCAGCGCAGAAAGCTGCGAAGCGGTTGTTGCGCGACTTCAATGAGGTCGAGCAGCTTCAGGTGAGCGTGAAGGGGCCATCGGATTTCGTGAGCCAGGCGGATCTGCGCGCCGAGGCGACGTTGCGGGAAGAGCTGACCAAGGCCCGACCCGGCTACGCGTTCCTGATGGAGGAAAGCGGCGCTTCGGGCGGCGATAACTGGACCTGGCGGTTCGTCGTGGATCCGCTGGACGGAACGACGAATTTCCTACACGGCATTCCGCATTGGGCGATCTCCATGGGCCTGCAACGCAAATTGCCGGATGGCACGGTCGAAACCGTGGCAGGCATGGTTTATTCGCCGGCGCAGGACGAGATGTTCTGGGCCGAAAAAGGTGCGGGCGCCTACCTCAACGAACGCCGGCTGCGGGTTTCTGCCAGACGGGAACTGAAGGATGCGCTGTTTGCCACGGGAATTCCGTTCGCAGCCGTGACGCAGCGCAACCGCTTGGCGTTCGCGCGCACGTTGGGCGCACTGATGCCGGCGACGGCGGGCGTGCGCCGCTTCGGGTCGGCGGCGCTCGATCTCGCATGGGTCGCGGCCGGGCGCTACGACGGCTATTGGGAGCTTGGCCTGAAGGCGTGGGACGTGGCTGCCGGCGCGTTGATCGTGCGTGAGGCCGGTGGCTTCGTGACCGATCCCGCTGGCGCGGAATTCGTCTTGTCGGACGGGCCGGACAACGACATGGTCTGCGGTAATCCGCACCTGCAGCCGAAACTGCGCGAGCTGGTGCTGGACGGCATTTCCGCTGCACAGCCAGCCTAAGGCACTTTCATGGTCCTCAGCGAAACACAGGAACAGATACAAGGCGCGGTGCGGGCGTTCGCGCAGAGCGAGATACTGCCGCGCACGCGTGAATTCGAGCGCGCGGGCGGCTACCCCCCTGCCCTGTTCACCGAACTGGCGCAGCTCGGCCTGATGGGCATGACCGCGCCGGAGGAGCTCGGCGGCGCGGGCGCGGATCAGGTCTCCTATGCGCTGTCGCTGATCGAGCTGGCGGCGGCGGATGGCGCACTGTCGACCATCGTTTCCATCCAGAACAGCATCATGGTGAGCGGGCTGCTGAAGCACGGCACGCCGGCCCAGGGCGAGCGGTTCTTGCCGGCATTGATCGGCGGCCGCACGATCGGCTGTTTTGCTTTGACCGAGAGCGAGGCTGGGTCGGATGCGTCCGCCATTCGCACGCGTGCGGTGCGCGAGCAGGGCGGCTGGCGGATCTGCGGGTCGAAGCAGTTCATCACGTCGGGCCGCATTGCTGGGCTGGCGATGGTCATCGCGGTGACCGATCCGCAGGCGGGCAAAAAGGGTATTACCGCGTTCCTGGTGCCGACGGATACACCTGGCTACGTGGTCGAACGCGTCGAGGAGAAGCTTGGCCAGGGTGCGTCGGACACGTGCGCGTTGCGGTTCGACGATATGGTCGTGGCGGACGAGCTGGTGCTGGGTGAAATTGGCCGAGGCTACGGCATCGCCCTGGCGAATCTCGAAACTGGGCGGATCGGGATTGCCGCACAGGCGGTGGGAATGGCGCAGGCGGCGCTGGAGATCGCGGTAGCCTATGCGAAGGACCGCAAGTCGATGGGTCGCGCAATCATCGAGCACCAGGCTGTAGGATTTCGTTTGGCGGACCTAGCAGCCAAGCTCGAGGCGGCACGGCATCTGGTGCTGCATGCGGCAAGCCTGAAGGATGCGGGCCGGCCGTGTTTGACGGAGGCTTCGATGGCGAAGCTGGTCGCGTCCGAGACCGCTGAAGCGGTGTGCAGCGGCGCGATCCAGACGCTCGGCGGCTACGGGTATCTGGAAGATTTCGGACTGGCGAAAATATATCGCGATGTGAAAGTCTGCCAGATCTACGAAGGAACATCCGACATCCAGCGCATGGTAATCGCGCGAACGCTCTAGCGCCGCAGGGGGCCTGGGGCCCACCGACCCCAGCCGGTCCAGGGCCGAGCCCTGGCCTTCACGGAGCAAGGCATGCAAGACCCAGTCGTAATCTCGAGCTACGCCCGTATTCCGATAGGAGCGTTTCGGGGCGGTGTGGCAGGCGACGCGGGCGCGCGGATTTACATGGGTGCGTGCTGCCGCGGGATTGGGCCAGGCGCCAGCCAGCCAGGCAGGCTGCGCTGGGCGCTGGGCTGGCGCTTATCCCAGCGCACGCTCGGCGGCGGCGAGGCCACGACCTTCGCCGTAGAGCTTCTCTACGGCGAGCGGGGTGGGAGCTTCATCGCTGCCCAGCGGAAACCCACGCATGGCTGCCATGTCGTTGCGGTTTCGGAACGGCATTGCTTCTTCGTGCGGGGAAGCCGAAGGTGCCTTCCAGCGGGACATTAACCCCACCCGCTGACGAGCAGTGGAGCGGTTGCCCAACCGCCTCCTTGCACCCCGCGCCCCGGTTGGCTTGCCCAGCCGCCGGGGCGCCCTTCCTGACGGAAAGCGCCGACTTTCGGCTTTCCGACTAATGTGCCTCCGATGTTTCGCTCGATTTATTGTCGTCAAATGCCGAGACCTGGCCATTGTGGCCAGCTTGTTGATCAAACTTCACCGGACTGGTCGCCTTTGCACAATGGGCCAGTCCGGACTTCTTCTGGGCATTCCGGTGGAGTCAGGCAGCCCCGACCAGGCTTTTTGCGAAGTCGATGGCCGAGAAGGGCCGCAGGTCGGAAGCACGTTCGCCGACACCGACGGCGTGGATCGGCAGACCGAATTCCTCTGCCAACGCGACGACGATGCCGCCTCGTGCGCTGCCGTCGAGTTTGGTGACAACGAGTCCGCTGACGTCGACCATGTCGCGGAACACACGCAGTTGCTGGATTGCGTTCTGGCCGGTGGTTGCGTCGAGCACCAGAAGGACCGAGTGCGGCGCTGACGGATCCTGTTTGCGCAGGACGCGGACGATCTTCTGCAGCTCTTCCATGAGCGCTGTCTTATTATGCAGGCGGCCGGCGGTATCGATGAGCAGCACCTCGCTGCCGGCTTTGGTAGCGCGGGTCAGTGCGTCGAATGCGAGGCCTGCGGGATCGGAATTGGCCGGCGCTGCGATGACGGGAGCACCCGTGCGTTCGCCCCATATCTGCAGTTGCTCGACGGCCGCGGCCCGGAAGGTATCACCGGCCACCAGCATGGGCGACAGGCCCTGTTCCTTATATTGCAGAGCAAGTTTGCCGATCGTCGTGGTTTTCCCGGTACCGTTGACGCCGACCATGAGGATGACGTGCGGGCGGCGGTTGGCGTCCAGCACGAGCGGTTTGGCGACCGGTTCTAGAATTTCGGCAATTTCCTCGGCGAGTGCGGTTTTCACCTCCTCGTCGGTCACTTCGCGGCCGAAGCGGCTGGCGCGAAAGTTTCGGACGATGCGGCGCGCGACGACATGACCGAGATCGGCGGTGGTGAGAAGGTCCTCGAGTTCTTCGAGGGCTTCGTCGTCGAGCCTGCGTTTCGTGAAGGTGGCCGTGATGCCGCCGGTGAGTTTCTGCGTGCTGCGCTGCAGGCCTTCCTTGAGGCGCGAGAAAAGGCCGATCGCCATTATGCAGCCTCCGCCATGATAAATCCCGGTTCGGCAGCCGTGACGCGGGCGCGGATCAGGCGTGAAGGTTGGGCTTCGGTGGTCAGGCGGACTGGTGAAAAATGTTCGGTGTGGCCAGCGGATGCGGTTTCCGTCAGCACGGAAACCGCTTGCCCCAGCAGCCTGGAATGGAACCGCAATGCGTTTTCGCGGGCCTGGCTGCGCAATCGGGCGGCCCGTTCGCGGCGCACCGGAACCGGTACTGCGGGCATGCGCGCGGCCGGCGTCCCGGGGCGTTCGCTGTAGGGGAAGACGTGCAGATACGGCAGCGCGTGCTCGGTGACGAAATCGAGAGTCTCCTGGAACAGGCTGTCGTCTTCCGTGGGGAAACCGGCGATGAGGTCGGCGCCGATGGCGATGCCGGGGCGGGCTGCGCGGGCGCGTTCGACGATGCGTGCGGCATCTTCGCGCGAGTGCCGCCGTTTCATGCGTTTGAGGATCATGCTTGATCCTGCCTGCAGGGAAAGATGCAGATGCGGCATGAGGCGCGGTTCGTTTTCGATCAGGCGCCAGAGATCGTCGTCGATCGCTGCGGGGTCGATCGAGGACAGGCGCAGGCGCGGAAGTTCGGGCACGAGTGCGAGCAGGCGGCGCACCATCTGGCCGAGCGGTGGGGCGCCTGGAAGGTCGGGGCCGTAGCTCGTGATATCGACGCCGGTGAGGACGATTTCGTTGAAACCGCTCTGCACGAGGGCGCGCACCTGCTCGGCCGCGACACCGATCGGGACGGAGCGGTTGGGCCCGCGGCCGAACGGGATGACGCAAAAGGTGCAGCGATGATCACAGCCTTGCTGGATTTGCACGAAGGCGCGCGCACGGCCGGCGAAGTCCGTGATGAGGTGCGCTGCGATGTCGCGTGCCTCCATGATGTTGGAGACGGCGAGCTTGTCAGCGTCGGGAAGCCAGGATTCCCGCTGGAGCTTTTCGATGTTGCCGAGCACTCGGGTGACGCCGGGCAGTGCGGCCCAGGTTGCGGGTGCGATCTGGGCGGCACATCCGGTGACGACGATCTCGGCGCCGGGACGTTCGCGATGGGCGCGGCGGATCGCCTGGCGCGCCTGGCGCTCGGCTTCGGCGGTGACGGCGCAGGTGTTGATGACGACGAGGTCGCCGCGGCTCTGCGTGTGGGCGCGCATGACTTCGCCCTCGTAGGCGTTGAGCCGGCAGCCGAAGGACTGAATGTCCACACTCTTTGTTAAGCTCATGTGGCGTAGGTAGAGAGATCGACGCTGCCTTGGAAGGCTGTCGCAGCGGGACCGGACATGAGGACGTGGCCGTCCGCCGCGCGCCACGCGATCTGCAGGGTTCCGCCGTCGAGAATGAGGATTGCATCGCGGCCGGTGAGGCCCCGCCGGTGTGCGTTGACGAGTGTGGCGCAGGCGCCGGAGCCGCAGGCGCGTGTGAGGCCGGCTGAACGTTCCCAGACGCGAAGGCGGATGGTCGTGGGGTCGAGGATCTGCGCAAAGCCGATATTGGCGCGGTCGGGGAAGAGTGGATCGTGCTCGAGGGCCGGCCCGATGCCCGCGATGTCAACGGCTTCGGCCTCCGGCACGAAGAAGGTGGCGTGCGGGTTGCCCATGGAGGCGGCAGCCGGGTCGCCTGGAAGGTCGAGGTGCAGCGTATCCTGTTCCCGTGCGAGAGGGATTTCCGCCCAGTGCAGGCGTGGGGGGCCCATATCGACACAGATGGCACTGGTGTCCGGGCGGATTTCGCAGGTGAGAACGCCGGCGATGGTACGGATCGAGAGCTCGGAAGTCGTTTTGCCGGCTTGCGGAGCTCGTTCGGATGCGATGAGGCTGGCAACGCAGCGCGTGGCGTTCCCGCAGGCGCCGGCTTCTGAACCGTCCGGATTGTAGATGCGCATTGCTGCGTCGGCGGTGGCATCAGGCTCAAGGATGATGAGTTGGTCGCAGCCGATGCCGGTTCGGCGGTCGGCCAGGGCCACGATTACGGTAGAGGAGAGCGCCTGCGAGCCTTCAAGGTCGGCGCGGAAGTCGAACACGACGAAGTCGTTGCCGGCGCCATGCATCTTGTGGAAGCGGGTGCGTGTCCGGACCGGTCGGGTATGGAGAGCGTCGTTCATGGCGCGGTTGTTCTGGACGTGGTGGGTTTGTGCACGAGGCCCTTATGGGCGGTGGGACGGCTTGGTGCGAGCCCTGCGATCATGGCGTTGCGGTTCAGGCTTCATACGGGCGCCCAGTCAGGTTCGTGTGTGCAGGTGTAGGCGCGGCGGGGCGCGGCCTTTGAGGATTTGCGCTGGGATGAACGGCTCGGGGGCAATAACGACCGGCGGCGTCGGGAGGCGCCTTGGTGCGGGACGAGTGTCGCCATCGGCGGCGGCGATCAGGGCTGCGACAGGTTCGGCAGAGCCGATCCGGATGCCTGCGACGAGGGTGACCAGGGGAATGGCGGACAGCGATAATACGGTAAGAACGATGCGTCCGCTGCGTAGCAAGCGGCGCCAGCCGGGGTGACGAGGCTGACGCGCGCCTCGGCAGTCATGGCGTTGCCGGCCGAGTGCATGGTCGCCATAGGGTATCTGGATCACGTGATCGGACCTGACGAGCGAGCATGACCCGCTGTGGCCGCCCGGATGCGGCGGGACAGGAGCTGCCGGTGCAGCGGGTGACATGGCGACGACAGGTCCAGGCTGGCCGTTGGAATGATCCATTAATTTGGATCCCTCTCTAAAGGCGATCGTGATACCGGCGGCTGGTGGTTACCGGCCAGCAACTGCGGCGTGCATCGGACGGCGCGCGCCACTTTGTGAATCGGGCGGCGGTGCTGTTGCTTCCTCGTTGGAGCGCGGGTATAGGGCCCACCTGTTCGCGCGTCCGGGCCTGTATGGGCATGCCTGGCCGTGACGCTCGTGCTTCGCGCCGATGTGGCGACGACACGAGGACCATCCAGAGGAGATGCGAAATGCCCAAGATGAAGACGAAGTCTTCCGTGAAGAAGCGCTTCAAGATCACCGCGACCGGCAAGGTGATGGCTGGACCCGGCAAGAAGCGGCACAACCTTTCCGCTCGTAGCCAGAAGGCCATCCGCACCAACCGCGGCAGCCAGACGCTCACCCACGCTGACGGCCTGACCGTGAAGCAGTGGGCGCCGTACGGCATCGCGTAGGGGAGCGCATAGATGGCACGCGTCAAACGGGGCACGACGACCCACGCCCGGCACAAAAAGGTCCTGAAGGCTTCCAAGGGCTTCTTCGGCCGGTCGTCCACAAACTACCGCATTGCGCTGGAGCGGCTCGAGAAGTCGCTGCAATACGCGTATCGTGACCGCCGCGTTAAGAAACGCGAGTTCCGGGCGCTTTGGATTCAGCGGATCAACGCCGCGGTGCGCGAGCACGGCATCACGTACAGCCGGTTCATCCATGGCTTGAACCAGACCGGGATCGAGATGGACCGCAAGGTTCTGGCCGCGATCGCGTTCGATGATCCGGCTGCTTTCGCCGAGATCGTGAAGGCGGTTCAGGCGACGATCGATGCTTCGGCCGAGGGCGATCACGCGGCTGCGGCCGAGTAGGCTGGGTTTAAGGCCAGGGCTCTGCCC
>CAZZVF010000152.1:0-7523 GCA_964657355.1 uncultured Buchnera sp. | reverse complement strand
ACCGCCAGCCTCCAGATGGCCGACCCGGCAAGAACAGCCCAAGCGCTTGGTCCGTCCATGCTCGATGTTGCCCGTTATCCGACAATGCGCTTTGATGGAACTTGCGATACAAGCGGTGTCTCGGGCGTGCTCCTGCTCCACGGCGTTAGCAGAAAACTACACCTTTCCAGACATTGGGACGGAGATACCATCCTCGCGACTGGAACTGTCCAACGTCGCGACTACGGCATCATCGGTCTTCCAGGATTAGTCGGGCAACGCATTGCGCTCCGATTTTCTATGAAGTTGCAAAAAGCAGCTCTGAGAGCAGCTCAACCGGCTTCAGATCCAAAAGTCCTGATTAACCCCGCCAACCGATAGGCAGGCACTCGACGCGATAGCCCAAGTCACACCATCTCAACGTTTCGTGATCGTCGACCTCGCTTGCTGCTGCGGCGTTAGTGCCCGGCCACCCTATATGGGCCGTTGCCCCGTTGGCTGAACGAGCATCACCCGGCCTGGGGAACCTCGCTGCATCTAAGGACGCGATCATGCCGAAAACCGAGACCAAGACTCCGAACCCCGCCAGTCCGCAGCAATCCGGGCGCGGCCGCCGTCGTCATGTCACCCGCAACGACCTGTCCACCAACGCCAAAGCCGTTGCCATCGATCTGCTAAACGCACGGCTCGCGGATGGCATCGACCTGGCTCTGGCGACGAAGCAGGCACACTGGAACCTCAAAGGCCCGCAGTTCATCGGCATCCACTTGATGCTGGACGGCTTCCGGACGGAGCAGGATGAGTGGAACGACGAAATTGCTGAACGCGCCGTCCAGCTCGGCGGCACAGCGGTCGGCACGGCTCAGGCTGTCTCCGAGAAGAGCAAGCTCCCACCCTACCCGACCGATGTTTACGCGATCGCCGACCACCTTGCTGCGCTGATCGATCGCTACGCCGATTACGGCAATGCACTCCGCGCCAACATCGACGAGGCAGATGATGCGGGCGACCCTGACACTGCCGACCTCTTTACGGAGGTCTCGCGAGGCATCGATAAGCAGCTCTGGTTCCTCGAGGCACATGTCCAGGAGCCAACCGGCCAGATTCGCGACGGCGACGGTAAGTAGATCCCAGCCGCCAGGAACCCGCCGCGCAGCTACGAAAGCCGCGCGGCGCCGCGCCTGAATCACGGCTTCCTGCCAGCCCCTCCCTTCGACCTGCCCCTTGCCCCCGACCTGCACTATTGGCTAGCGTGCCAAGCAGCGACGGGAACACAAGATGAACGATCTCTTCAGCGGTCCTGACGACAAACGGGCGGCGCAGGACTACTCGGCCAAAGATATCGAAGTTCTCGAAGGCCTCGAGCCGGTCCGTCGGCGGCCAGGCATGTATATCGGCGGCACCGACGAACCAGCGCTCCACCACCTCGCGGCCGAAATCATCGACAACGCGATGGACGAGGCGGTCGCAGGTCACGCCAGCTTCATCGAAGTCGGGCTCACACCCGGCAATATCCTTGTCGTCCGGGACAATGGCCGCGGAATCCCCGTCGATCCACATCCCAAATTTCGCAATAAGAGCGCGCTCGAAGTCATCCTGACCACACTTCATTCCGGAGGTAAGTTCGGTGGCAAATCTTACGAAACCTCCGGTGGACTGCATGGCGTCGGCAGTTCGGTGGTCAACGCTCTTTCCGAAACGCTCGACGTCGAAGTAGCGCGCGAACGAACTCTCTACCGCCAGAGTTTCGCCAGAGGTGTGCCTACGACAAAGCTCATCAATGCCGGGACGGTAAGCAACCGCCGCGGAACCACCATCCGCTTCAAGCCCGATCCGCAGATCTTTGGCGAACTCATATTCTCGCCTACACGTCTGTATCGGCTTTGCCGCTCCAAGGCATACCTCTTCCGAGGTGTGGAAATCCGCTGGTCGTGCAATCCGACGATCATCCCGGCGCGTGATGAAACACCAGCGGAGGCAGTCCTTCACTTTCCTGGCGGCCTGCGCGACAGCCTCGAAGTAGATATCTCTGATGCAACGAGAATACTGCCTGAAGTATGGGCTGGCGAAGCGAACCTGCCAGACGCGGCGAACGGTCGCCCGTCCGGTCGAGTGGAATGGGCAGCAATCTGGCTCGATGGCGCCGAGAGCTTCCTGCATTCCTACACCAACACCGTTCCGACGCCGCAGGGTGGCACGCACGAGACCGGCTTCCGCAATGCGCTTCTCAAATCGCTGCGGAGTTGGGGCGAACAGCGCAACAACAAGCGCGCCAACCAGGTCACCACCGAAGACGTGCTTTCGCCACTCGCAGCCAAGCTGTCGGTGTTTTTGCGTGAGCCGCAATTCCAGGGCCAGACCAAGGAGAAACTCACAAGCCCCGAAGCGTCTCGCCTCGTAGAAACCGCAATCAGGGACCGGTGCGACCACTGGCTGGCCGGAAATCCCGCGCAGGCGGACAATCTGCTCACCTTCGTCATCGAACGCGCAGAAGAACGCTTGCGACGTCGTGAGCAAAAGGACACGCCTCGAAAATCGGCAACACGTCGCCTGCGCCTCCCCGGCAAACTTACGGATTGCACCAAGGAAGGTGTCGCCGAGACTGAGATCTTCCTGGTGGAAGGCGACAGTGCCGGCGGCTCCGCCAAACAGGCGCGCAACCGCGAGACTCAAGCTATCCTCCCATTACGTGGAAAAATCCTTAACGTCGCTAGCGCTTCGGTCGAAAAACTGCGGCAGAACCAGGAGCTGCGGGACTTGGTCGAAGCCCTCGGCTGCGGCATAGGAGACCGCTACGATGGCACCAAGCTTCGTTATGGCCGCATCATCATCATGACGGACGCCGACGTGGACGGCGCGCATATCGCCTCGCTCCTCATGACCTTCTTCTATCGCGAGCTGCCCAGCCTCATACGGGATGGCCGGCTTTACCTCGCTCAGCCTCCGCTCTACCGCCTCACCCAAGGCGCCAAATCTGCCTACGCCATGACCGACGGCGACCGGGATCGCCAGGTCAAGAAATCGTTCAAATCAAACACAAAAGTGGAAATCAGCCGCTTCAAGGGCCTCGGCGAAATGCCTCCCGCCGCCTTGAAGGAAACCACCATGGACCCGCAACGGCGCACGCTGCTTAAGGTCGTCATTGCCACGGAAGACCGCGCCTCCACTTCAGAACGGGTCGAGCAGCTCATGGGCCGCCGTCCGGAACTGCGCTTTCAATTCATCCAGGACAGGGCGCGGTTAGCTGAAGGCCTGGATGTCTGACCTGGCAACGCCGTTGCTCCCTATCACCGAAAGTTCCGATCCGCGTTATCTGGCACTCGATGAATGGCCAGCTCCTGCTGCGGCACTCGCCTTATGGGAGGCGCAAATGGCAGCGGTGGCTGCCGTCGGGCCAGCCCTCCCAGCCGTCGCCGCAGCCGCCGAAGCAGCCGCCATCAGGCTTCGCAGGCAAGGTCGTCTCATCTATTGCGGCGCTGGTACATCCGGCCGCATCGGCGTGCAAGATGGTGCAGAACTCCCACCAACATTCGATTGGCCCGAGGAACGCCTCGGGCTGCTCATTGCCGGCGGCGTTCCAGCTCTCACCCGCGCGATCGAGAACGCCGAAGATCGCACGGATCTGGCCGTACGTGACATTACCGGGCAGAAGGTGCGTCAAGACGACGTCCTCATTGCACTTGCAGCCAGTGGCGCCACGCCCTACGCACTCACATGCATCTCTTGCGCGCGCGAGTGCGGCGCACTCACAATCGGCATTGCCAACAGCCCGGGCGCGCCTCTGCTCACAGCTTCAGACCATCCGATTCTCGTCGAGACCGGCCCTGAACCAATCGCCGGTTCCACGCGCCTGAAAGCTGGTACATCGCAAAAAGTCGTCCTCAACCTCCTGTCAACCCTCATCATGCTTCGCCTTGGTCGCGTCTGGCGCGGCCAAATGGTCGACATGGTAGCCCGCAACGAAAAACTCCGTCGGCGAGCGCTTCGCATGGTGCAATCCCTCACCGGATGCGACGAACCCGCTGCGCGGAATGCCCTGACCAGAGCAGGTGGCAAGGCCAAGCTTGCCATTCTTCTCGTGCAGGGCCTCGACGCCGACGACGCAACCGCGCGTCTTGCCGCAGCGGACGGACAACTGGGAGCGGCCATGCCCGAGCACCTTGCGCCCTTGAAACGTTGATCCTCAACCGCTGCCCCCCCTGCGCTTGGCCTGATAATGACAGCGACAGGTTAAGGGAATCTTCGCCTTTCCCGACGATGATGCCTGCGATCAAACAAAGGCGCATGAATTTGGGACAGCAAGCCGAAGACGCCATCTCCGCCATTTCCACTGACGTCGGAAAACTCGCGGTTGACATCGCCGAGGTGTCGGCAAGTGTTCAACAGGTGAGCGCTCTAGTGCACAGCCAAGCGACGAGAGTGGCCAATATCCGAGACGCGACGATGACGATCGCAGAACGGGCGCGCTCGATTAATGAACGAACAGCTGGCAGTCAGCAAACCGCAAAGTCAGCCGCAAGTCAGGTTGCACACGCCGATAACGAAGTCGTCGCGGCGATTAGCGCGATCGAAGAACTGAGTGCGGCGGTATCGGCCATCGCGATCAAAGGACCCGATCTGAATGCCGCCATGAAACGCATCGGTGCGGTCGCAGCGTCTATCGATGGCATAGCCCGCCAAACCAATCTGCTTGCACTGAATGCTACGATAGAAGCTGCGCGAGCCGGCATTGCCGGTGCCGGATTCGCTGTTGTTGCAAGCGAGGTCAAGGCTCTGGCTCGCCAGACAAGCGAAGCCACCGCGACGATCAACACGACCCTGCGTGCACTATCAGGCGAAATCCATGGATTGCTCGGGCACACCGCGCATGCAGGCAAGGTTGCATTAACCGCAAGCGTAAATGCCGGCACGATGCGAACTCTGATGACCTCGATGGCGCACGCTGTTCAGGAAGTCGACGACGCAGGTGCAAGTATCGCTGCAGATATTCAGACGGTGACCGCTCACTGCGAGAACCTGAGTGGTGAAGCAGGCAACCTCTCGCGCGACGCCGACGAAGCCAGGTCCGCTCTCGCTCACGCCGCCATTCGAGCCACGAGTGTACTCGAACTTGGCGAAGAAATAATGGGACGCTCTGCCTCAACAGGCGTGACGACTGTAGACACGAAATTCATCAATGCTGCTTGCACCACTGCACGAAGCATTGAAGCCGCTTTCGCTGAAGCCTTGCTCAAGGGAGTAATTACAAACGATGTGTTATTCGACGCCAAGCTCCTGCCCATAGCCGGCACAAATCCACAGCAATACATGACTGGCTACATACAATTTACCGACCAAACGCTTCCCGCAATTTGCGATCCGATCCTGGTTCTCGACCCTGGCATGGTGTTCTGCGCCGTCATTGATCACAACCTGATGATGCCAACGCACAATCCAGAATTTTCCAGGCCGCATGGAAGGGACTCGGTTTGGAATGCGGCGAACGGCCGCAACCGCCGTATTTTCGACGACAAGACAGCCCGAGCCGCGCTCGCCCATGAACAGCCATTCTTGTTGCAGACATATCGGCGCGATATGGGCGGCGGGCGATTCGCGCTCATGAAAGACGTGTCCGCTCCCATTCGCGTAAACGGCCGCCGCTGGGGCAGTCTGCGCGTGTGTTATGCCGCCTGATTGAGCCACGCGAATCTTGAACATACCCCAATCCCTAATCCAAGCGCCGGCCCTCCAAACGCGTCACGCAGGTCCGAGCGCCTGCGCACCAAATGCATCCTCGAGCCGTAGGCATGTGAGACCGAGCCGCTCCGCTAGCCTCTCACAGTATGCGCCAGTGGCCACGTCACCGTCATCATCCAGAATGTCCGTCCATGCGGCTACGTCATACCGCGTGAGATGCAGAACCAAGTCGAGGGCAATGTCGGCACTCGCGCGATGCTCACGCCCCCGATAAGCAATCATCGCGGGCATGACATGCCCGGGCGACTTCAAGCTCGTAATACCGGCATCGGCGGATCCCGCGGCCCGCAGCGTCAACGCGCGATCGGCTGCAGAAATGCCGGTTCCATCGCACTCCGCAGCTTCCACGGAACGCAGGAAAATGGGGCCGCGGTAGCCCTCGCGGTACTCTCCAGCCAGAACAAGCCCCAGTGCCATGGCCCGGTCAGCCGTCACGCTGAAGCACGTAAGACCACGCCCCCAAGTGACCATGGTGTTCACCGAGGCCGTAGTTGCCAACGCAGCCACGCCTAACATGAAGCCTCGTCCGTTCCCGGCCGCCCCAGCCTCGTCCACAATGACGACCACCTCGCCCGCCTCCAAGGCCGACGCCGCGCCGGACACCGCCTCACGCTGCAACCGGCCCAACCCCGCACTATCCAGCCGCTCCATCAACGGTTTGACCTGCGTAAGCGATCCTACGCTGGAAGCGCTTACGGCATCTCGCTTCATCTCGGCCGGGAAGAACATGTCTGCAGTCGCTCCAACTTTGTCGCGCGGCATATATGGCGTTCGCGTTCAACCAGCCATAGCAAAGGGCCATCAGCTTGGCCGGAATGTCCGGTCGATTGCCAACATGCCTGGCCACCCTCTACCTAATCGTCAAAGCAAAAACTGAGGCAACGTCCCATGAGCCTGCCAACGTCAATTGCCGCCAAACTCCGCCTTCCGGTCATCGGTGCGCCACTCTTCATTATCTCGAACCCGGACCTAGTACTGGCCCAGTGCAAGGCCGGCATCGTCGGCTCTTTCCCGGCGCTTAACGCCCGCCCCAAGGAGAAGCTCGAAGAGTGGTTGGAGCGCATCACGGCCGAACTCGAGGCCCACGACGAAGCTAACCCTGAGGCACCGGCGGCCCCATTCGCGGTCAACCAGATCGTTCACAAGTCGAACGATCGGCTCGAGCATGATGTTGCCCTCTGCGTCAAGTATAGGGTGCCGATCGTCATCACGTCACTCGGCGCGCGCGCCGACGTATTCGACGCCATCCATTCCTACGGCGGCATCGTCCTGCACGACATCATCAATGTGGCGTTCGCCCACAAGGCGATCGACAAGGGCGCGGATGGCCTAATCGCAGTCGCGGCCGGCGCTGGCGGGCATGCCGGCGTCACCTCCCCCTTCGCACTTTTGGCCGAAATCCGGACCTGGTTCGACGGCCCGCTCGCCCTCTCCGGCGCCATATCCACCGGCGGTGGCATCCTCGCAGCTCAGGCCGCGGGCGCCGACGTCGCATATATCGGCTCAGCCTTCATTGCGACCGCCGAGGCAAATGCCACTGCGGACTACAAGCAAGGTATCGTCGACGCGCGCGCTGCTGATATTGTCTACACAAACCTCTTTACGGGCGTTCACGGCAACTACCTGCGCAGTTCGATCGTCGCAGCCGGGCTCGACCCGGATGCACTGCCCGTGTCCGATGCATCTCAAATGAACTTCGGCAGTAGCAGCGCAAAAGCGTGGCGAGACATCTGGGGCGCCGGTCAGGGTGTCGGCGGCATCAACGCCATCGTCTCGGCAGGCGATCGGGTGGCGCAATGGCAGCAGGA
>CAZZVF010000151.1:0-7535 GCA_964657355.1 uncultured Buchnera sp. | reverse complement strand
GCACTATCGTCCTGCCCTACCCGCCCCGCGTCGTTGCTTCCAACGACAGCATCGTCCTGCCCTATCCGCCGCGTGCGCTGGGTTCGAGCACTATCGTCCTGCCCTACCCGCCCCGCGTCGTTGCGATGGATATCGGCCACATCCTCCTGAAGCGCCCGCCCGTCGTCGCCTGAGCACGGTCGTCCAAACGGTTGGATTTCCAGCCGGACGATTTTCTATTCAGACGCAGTCCGGCTCCCAGCTATCCACCAAGCTGGGAGCCGCTTCGTTTCATCCGCTTGCGCCATCGTGTTCGGCCTGTTCGCCGAGAATGCTTCTGAAGGCGCAATCCCCGAGCGTGATGGGCGGCGGCTGATCACCGTTTTACAGCTTCGGCTTCTGCACCAGCGCCAGCTTGCCCTCGAAGGCGTGCCCCACCGAAAGCACCAGCCCGTCCGCCCAGGCCGGCCCGACGATCGATAGTCCGACCGGGAGGCCGGAGACCGCTCCCATCGGCAACGAGAGGTGCGGATAGCCGGCCACCGCAGGCAGTGTGCTGGTCTGGCCCAGCGCGTGGTCGCCGAGGATCGGATCGATCAGCCATGCGGGACCGCTGGTCGGCGCCACCAGCACATCCACCCGGTTGGCAGCAAGCATCCGGTCGATACCCTCGGGCCCAGCCAGCTTCCTCGAAAGCGCCAGCGCATCCTTGTAATGAGGATCGTCCAGGCCTTTCGTCGCTTCGGCCTTCTCGAACAATTCCTGCCCGAATTCGCCGAGTTCCTGCGCCTGATGCGCCCGGTTGAACGCGATCAGATCCGCCAGAGTGCGCGACGTCACCGCCGGCTTCGTCCCTGCCAGATAGGTCGCGAGATCGGCCTTCAGCTCGGTCAGAAGCACGGTCAGCTCCGCATCGCCGATCGCGTCCGATCCCGGCAGCGAGTCGATGTCCACCAACGTGGCACCGGCCTTCCTGAACACGTCGAGCGCGTGGCCGAACACCGCATCGGTCTCGGGGTGAAACCCCGCCTCGAACCGCATGACGCCAATGCGCCGGCCCTGCAGCGAAGCCGCATCGAGCCCCGCGACATAGTCCTTCTTATGGGCATCTGCCTTGTGAAGATCGGCCTGGGCCGTCGCGGGATCCGCCGGGTCGCTGCCGGCCATCGCGTCCAGCAGCATCGCGACATCGCGCACGCTGTGCCCCATCGGCCCTGCGGTATCCTGGCTGTGCGCCAGCGGCACGATATGGGTGCGCGACACCAGGCCCAATGTCGGCTTGAATCCCACCACGCCGTTCACCGAGGCGGGGCACGTGACCGACCCGTCCGTCTCGGTGCCGATCGCGGCTGCCGCAAGCGAGGCGGCAACAGCAGCACCCGACCCCGAGCTCGATCCGCACGGCGAACGGTCGGGCGCATAGGGGTTGCGCGTCTGGCCACCGACGGCACTCCAGCCGCTGACCGACCGCGACCCGCGCATGTTCGCCCATTCGCTCAGGTTGGTCTTGCCGAGCACGATGGCGCCCGCGGCGCGTAGCCTCGCCACCAGCGGTGCATCGCGTCCGTTGATGTTGTCGGCCAATGCGAGCGAACCCGCCGTGGTCGGCAAGTTCTCCTGCGTTTCGATATTGTCCTTGAGCAGCACGGGAACACCGTGCAGCGGACCGCGGGCACCGCTGGTGCGGCGCTCCTCGTCGAGTGCCCTGGCATCGTCGGCCGCATGCGGGTTCAACGCCAGGACGGCGTGCAGCGCGGGTCCGTTGCGGTCGATCGCCTCGATGCGCGCCAGGTAGGCGGCGACGAGCTGTGCGGATGTGACCCGTCCGGCCTGCAGATCCTGTGAGATATCGGCCAGGCTGCGGCCTGCTACGGCGTAATTCGGTTCCTGCGCCATGAGTTTTGTTCCGGAGAGGGTGGTGGCTGCCAGGAGGGCCAGGCATGGGAGAGAAAAGGCGTTCTTTTCTGAAGAAAAAAACCAAAAGACTTTTGCAGTGCTTTGCGGTTTCATGCGGATAGACTTGCCTTCACTGACAAAAGTCTTTTTGCTTCTTTTTCTCCAGAAAAAGAAGACTCTTTTATGCGTCTTATCTTGCGTGGTTCCGCTCGATGATATCCCGAAAGGCATCCATCTCCGGCGGATCCCAATCATTCCGCGGCGACGCCAGGAAGCGCTGCACGACCCCCTCCAGCAAACGCGCGAAATCGCGTTTCAGCCGTGCGTCGATCTCGGCCACGCCGGGCAGTGCGAGCAGCCGCGCCAGCATCGCCTGCTTGCGGGCGCCGCACGCCACGATCCGCCTGTCCTCGATCGCCTTGCCGGGTTCGGCCAGCCCCATGAAGGTGCGCGCCAGCCAGTGCGCGTGCTGGACCTCACGCTCCACCACGGCCGCCGCGTTCCAGTCGGCCCGTCCGCGCGCCATTTTCCACAACGCCTCGGGAGCACTGCGCAGCATGTAGTGGCTAACCCACGCGAGCCGCGCGCCGGCGACCGCCGCATGGGCCGGAATACGCTTTTCGACGCCGTGATGATGATGCAGCACGCCGGTCTCGCTGCGATAGACGAACGGCCAGTCCAGCGTCGCGCGCGGGAAATGCGCCTGCGACTGCCAGAAATCCCGTGTGCGGAACAGGCTCTTCACATGCCAGTTCACTTGCGGATCGCGCAGCGGAAAGCGTTCGGGCGTCGCTTCGGCGGTGTAGCCCTGCGCCGGGTCCGCCGCGTGGATCAGCCAGCACAGCGCGATCGCGTCGACGGGCTGGGTTTCCTGCCAGGCGATGAACTCGCCGAAATCGGCAAACATCGTGGTGTCGAAGCCGATATATTCGTCGGCGTCGATGACCGCCGTCCAGCGGTAATCGAGGATCTGCGGCAACAGCAGCAACGCGTGTGCATAGGCCTTGTATTGCGGGCCGACATGCGTTCCGGACCGGTTGTGCACGAGTGTTACGACACCGTGCGACGCCAGCGCCTCAAGCAAGGCCTCCGATCCGTCCTCGTTGTCGTTGGTGTAAAGGAAGATGTGCTCGAAGCCGATCGACAGGTGATAGGCGATCCAGTCGAGCAGATAAGGCCCTTCGTTGCGCACCGTCGCCAAAATGCAGGCGCCGCGCCGCGGCCCGGTTTGCCTGCGTGCCAGTGCCACCAGCGCCATGCCGGCTTGCGGCCGGCTGATGCCCTCAAATGGTTCTGCGGCAAACTGGTCGGACAAAGGCGAGGCCAGCACGCCGCCGGCAACCGGTTCGCGATGCACCCGCCACGCGCTCAGCGCAGGGAAAACCTCGTTGAGCCAGATGTCTCCCGGCAGCGCCGACTGCAACGCCGACAATGCGGCGAAATCGTCCAGCAGGCGCAGCGCCAGCAACTGCAATTCGTCCGGTGGCAGCAGGCGGAGCAAGGTTTCCGCGAGCGCCGGCCTCACCGTTCCCGATGCGAGCTGCGCCAGCAGTACCGCGGCGCGCGGCGGCGGCGCGCAGGCCAGCGCCAGTTCGGTCGCGATTTCGCGCACGCAACCGGGCACGCTATTTGGCGCCACCGGCAGCAAGCCGAACACGCAGAGCATGGTCTGGCCAAGCGTATCGAACACCAGCTCGCCGGGATGAGGACGGTCGGCGTCCGCGATGCCCAGGTAATGCAGCGGCGACAACGGGTGCTTGAGCCGCACCAGCCCCGGCGCATCGGTCACAAGGCGCAAGGCAGAGACCGCCACCGACGACAATCCGTCGACCAGCACCGACAATGGTGCGCCGTCCGCCGCCACCAGGAAGCACCGCTGGCGATTCGAGTCCGGCACCAAGGCATAGACGGCCGGCAGCGTGCCGTCATCCGCCTGCATCGTGATGTGGCGCCCGGACGGTTCCGCCCCGGCCGCCATCCACGTGCCCTGCGCGGTGCTGATGCGATGGAAGCTGGCGGTGAGTGCCGCCGCGACAAGAGGCTCGCCGCTTTCCGCCCGGTCCGTGACAAGCGGCGGCGAAGCTTCGGTGCCCGCTTTGCCACCCACTTTGCTACCCACTTGGACATTTGGCAGGCGCAACCCGCTCAGCAACCGCATCGAAGCGCCTCAGGCGGTTCGGCAAGGCGTCGTTCAGCGAAGCCCCACGGGATGGTTGAGAGGCGACGCATTGTCATGGCCGCAACCTAGCCTTCCACCTCGCGCCGTGAAAACCTGCTTTACGACACGGCAGCACCAGGAGACGCCGCTTGCCTTCACCGGATACAGAAATACTGAAACTGCTCGACATCATGGCGCGGCTGCGCGATCCGCAGACCGGATGCCCGTGGGACCGCGAGCAGGATTTCGCCTCCATCGCGCCTTACACGATCGAGGAAGCCTATGAGGTCGCCGATAGCATTGCGCGCGCCGACTGGGCGCATTTGCCGGACGAACTCGGCGACCTGCTGTTCCAGGTCGTCTACCACGCGAGAATGGGTGAGGAGGCCGGGCTGTTCGATTTTGCGGACGTTGCCGCCGCCATTGCCGACAAGATGGTCCGCCGCCATCCGCATGTCTTCGGCGACGAGGCGGCGCGGGAAAGCGCTGCCCATAGCGGTGCGTGGGAAGCGGCCAAGGCGCAAGAACGCACCGGCCGCCTGGAAAATGGCGTGCTGGCCGGGGTCCCGGTGGGTCTGCCGGCCCTGACCCGCGCCGAAAAACTCACATCGCGCGCAGCTCGCGCCGGCTTCGACTGGCCCGACATGCGATCGGTGCTCGACAAGCTGGACGAGGAAGTCGCCGAGCTGCGAGCCGAAATCGAATTCGAAGACGCCGACCGCCTCGAGGACGAACTCGGCGACATGCTTTTCGTCATGGCCAACCTTGCCCGCAAGCTGAAGCTCGATCCCGAAGCCTGCCTGCGCCGCGCCAACCGCAAGTTCAGCACCCGCTTCCAGGCCGTCGAACAGGCCCTCGCCGCCCGGGGCACCACGCCCGCCGAAGCGACGCTGGAGGACATGGAAACCGAGTGGAAGCTGGTGAAGCTGCAGGAAAAGCTAAGGGCCGCTTGAGAGTTTGCGACGGCGATGGCCGCCGTCGCCCGTTCTCGGTCCGTCCTTTAGTGGTGCAGGACGATTCCGTGGACTGGACCCAATCCGATCAGCGCGCCGCCGGAAACCTGCGTCAAGGTGAACGAGCCTGCCGTGTAGCTCCCGGCGAGATGCAGGTTGTCGACCACGTGGCCGGCCGACGTGAGTGACAGCACGTCCGTGGTGCCGTTCCAGGCGATAGCGTCGACGCCGGACATCAGGATGCCGTCGCCTGCCGCGAATCCGGTGATCGACACGTGGTCGGTGACCGAGCCATGCGACAGCGCCAGCGATCCGTTGCTGCCGGCGAAGGCGATGGTGGAAAGGCCGACCGTTGCCCCCGTGATCGCGACCGAACTGTTCGCACTGATCTGGATCGAGCCTGAACCGGACACATTGCCGTTCAGCACCAGCGCACCGCCCGTCGCCGTGATGGTCCCGTTGTCGGTTATGCCGGCCGGAATGGTCTGGCTCGAGGCGACGCAGGTCACCGTCCCGTTGCCGGACAGGGTAGCACCCGCCTCGACCTGAACCGCCGCGTGGCCGCCGACAGGTGGCGTTGCGGTCATCGTGCCGGCCGAAAGCGTCACCGCACTGCCGCCGACGATGTCGACCCCATGGCCCGCGCTGAGCACGCTGCCGCCGGAAATCGCCACCGTTCCGGTACCGTGCGTGCCGATGCTGGCCTGGCCTGCCACCGCAAGCGTGGAGCCGCCAGAAAGCACCAGATGCCCGATCGCACCCTTGACCTCGCCGACATGCATATCCGTGCCCACCGTCACATGTGCTGCATCGCTGAGCGCCAACGTGCCGGTGCCAACAAGCCCGACGCTCAGGTGCTGCGACAGGTGCATCACCGAGCCGTCGAGCGTCACCGACCCGAGCGATCCGGCCTTCTGGCCGATCTTCATGGATAGCCCATTGATCGCGCTGTGCGTGGTGCCGTTGCTCTGGGCAATCAGCGCGCCCACCGTATCGAGCCCGACCACGATGCCGCCGGAAGCATTCACCAGCGCGGTCGAGGACGCCGTGACCACCGCGTGGTCGCAGATCATCAGGCTGTTGCACTCGCCGGTGGAGAGCGAGTTCATCGTGCCGTTGATCGTCACCGCCTCGGTGCCGAGGAACATGATCGTGCTGGCCGTGAAGCTGCCGTTCATGCTGGTACTGACGCCGATCAACGCCTTGTCGGCAATGCCGGGCGCCGCGCCGTTCGCCCAGTTGGAAGAATCCGACCAATTGCCGAACTGGCCGTGGCCGGTGAATGTCTTGATGCCGTGTGTCGTTGTCATGTGCCCGAAGCCCCGCCCGTTTTGATTGCCGATGGGCAGAGACTGACGGCACCGTCTTGCGGACCCGTTAACGCCGAGCACGAAAAATGTAACAGTGGTTCAGACGCCGGGACCGTCACGCGATCTGGCGCATCGCCTCGCTGCACCCTACGTAGCGGCGCTCTGGCCTCATCCCGGATGCGGCTCTACGCAGTGGGCGGCGGCCTTCACTCAAGGAAAGTTCTCCATGGCCAAGGTTCTGGTGCTGTACTATTCGACATACGGGCATATCGAGACGATGGCAGGCGCCATTGCCGAAGGTGCCCGTGCCGCCGGCGCGCAGGTCGACATCAAGCGCGTGCCCGAGACCGCACCCGGGGATGTCGCCCGTGCCAACCACTTCAAGCTCGACCAGGCAGCCCCCATCGCCACCGTCGATGACCTGCCGAACTACGACGCAATTATCATCGGCACGCCGACCCGTTACGGCCGCGTCTCGTCACAGATGGCCGCCTTCCTCGACCAGACCGGTGGGCTGTGGGCGCGTGGGGCGCTGAACGGCAAGGTCGGCGCGGCCTTTACCTCGACCGCGTCGCAGCATGGCGGCCAGGAGACCACGCTGTTCTCGATCATCACCAACCTGATGCATTTCGGCCTGATCGTGATCGGCCTGCCGTACAGCTTCCAGGGCCAGATGACGCTGGGCGAGATCACCGGCGGCTCACCCTATGGCGCGACCACGATCGCGGCCGGCGACGGCTCGCGCCCGCCAAGCGCCAACGAACTCGACGGCGCCCGCCATCAGGGCAAGCTGGTTGCCGAAACCGCCACGAAACTGTTCGGGTGAGAAGGACGGGCCAGGGCGCGAACCCCGGCCCGGTCCGCTACGACAGAGCGTTGCGCAGATCGGCGATCAGGTCGTCCGGATGCTCCACGCCGATCGAGATGCGCACCAGGTTCGGGGTCAGGCCGAACCGCTTCTTGCGCTCCTCCGGCACCGCGATATGGGTCATCGCGGCAGGGTGCGACGCCAGGCTTTCGGTGCCGCCCAGGCTCACCGCCAGCTTGATGAGCGACAGCCGGTCGAGGAAGCGGAACGCCTCCGCCTCGCCGCCCTTCACATAGACGCTGATGGTCGACCCTGGCCCGCTGCACTGGCGCGCGTAGATCGCCGCCTCGCGCGAACCCAGGGCGATGTGCCCGAGGAAGCCGACCTTCTCGATGCCGGGATGGTTGGCCAGGAAATCCGCCACCTTGCGC
>CAZZVF010000150.1:0-7535 GCA_964657355.1 uncultured Buchnera sp. | reverse complement strand
ACACGGACCTTTCGGGCACGGCCGCCTACAACCAGAAGCTCTCCGTCCGCCGCGCTCAGAGCGTAGAAGCGGAACTGGTGCGTGACGGCGTCGCCCGTGGCGAAATCAGCATCCACGGCTATGGCGAGAGCAACCCGCTCGTCCAGACGGCCAAGGGTGTCCGCGAGCCGCAGAACCGCCGCGTGGAAATTATCCTCCACTAAGCTCGTTGAGCGGCTGAACCAAAGGCGAGGCGGGACTGCGCAAGCGGTCCCGCCTTTCTGCTTCCTACGGCATGCGCCCGCCTGTGGCGGGGTCCTCGCCCGTCGCGTCGAACAGGTGGCTCATGCTGAGCAGCACGCTTGCAGTCCCAGCGTAGGCGACGCAGCCGAGCAAGGCGGTGAGGCCCGGCCGGAGCGGGCAGGCACACAGCAGGAGCACCATCAGCAACGCGGCCAGCGGAACGGCCACCACCAGCATGAAGCGACGCTGGCCATGGCGGTGCACGTCTACCTTGGGTCATCCCATTCGGTCGAATGACGCCCTGGCGTAATCCCCGTGACAGGGGCAGCCTTCATGATCTGGATGTCATGAGCCGCTGAACCAGTTGTAGCCCTGGTCCTCCCAATAGCCGCCCGGATAGTCGTTGGTGACGGTGATGGCCGAGATATATTTTGGATTCTTGAAGCCGAGCTTGGTCGGGATGCGCAGGCGGAGCGGCGCTCCCCAGAGCGGCGACAGCGGCGCCTGCTCGAAATCCAGCGCCAGGATGGTCTGTGGATGCAGCGCCGAGGCCATGTCGATGCTGGACGAATAATCGTCGAAACACTCGAAGCCGACATACTTCGCCCTGGTATCGGCACCCACCGCCTTCAGCACATGGGACAGCCGGACCCCGCTCCATCGGCCGATCTGGCTCCAGCCTTCGACGCAGATGTGCCGGGTGATCTGGCCCTCCTGCGGCATCGCGCGTAGCCGGGCGAGATCCCAGTCCGCATCGTCGTCGACCAGCCCGCCGATTTCGAGCTTCCAGGTGGCGGGATCCACCGTGCGGATCCTGCTTTCCGGGTAGTAGGCGTTGAACTTGAATGGCCGGGTGATCTGGTCGGGCCGGAAGGTCGCAGCCAGGCGGTGCGGGTCGAACAGTGCTGCCTGCACCCGGTCGTTGAACCGCAGCATGGCCCAGAGCGCACGGTCCACGAGGCTGTCGTCGCTCGACAGGTCGCAGCCGGCGAGCATCCCCAGGGCACCGAGCGACAGGCCGCCGCGGATCAGGCGGCGCCGGTCCAGCTTGTGCAGATGGGTTCGGTGGTCCGCGAGCTTGACCGAAGCACGCGGCTTGATGACCCGGTTCATGAGCGTCCCTGCTCGGCAGCTTCCCGTGCCGGCCGCCGGCCGCCGGTGATCATGGACACCAGCGTCGCCGGCACCAGTGCCACGAGGGCCACGTGCACGATGAGGAAGGCGACGATGCCGGTCATGGCGGCAAAGTGCAGCCGCCTTGCCAGGCCGTAGCCGCCGAACACCCAAGTCAGCGCTCCGAACTGCACCGGCTTCCAGATCGACAGGCCGGTCAGCACCGCCAACAATCCGAGCACCACCACCGCCGCGTAGAGCAGGCGCTGCACAAAGTTGTAGTCGCCCATTCTATGCACCAGCCTGAACCGCAGGGCGGCGCCAAGGTCGCGCACCACCCCGGCGGGCGTTATGGGCAGGAAATCGCGCCTGAAATGGCCGCTCGCCAGACTCCAGACGACATAGACGAGGCCGCTTCCCATCAGCACCCACATGGCCGCGATATGCCAGGCGATGCCGGCGCCGAGCCAGCCGCCGAGCGTCACCGCCGACGGAAAGCGGAAGGGCAGGATCGGCGATGCGTTATAGATTTGCCAGCCGCTCAGGATCATGCAGATCATCGCCGCTGCACCGACCCAGTGCGTGATGCGCACCACGATGTCGTGCGCGCGCGGGCGCACCGCTTCCGGCCGGTGGTGGGTTGCTGGTGCTTGGGGTTCCATCGGGATCTCCTGCGGCCTTTTTCGCCGTATCCTTGCGCCCGGTTACTTGGGCCCGCTTACTTGCGAGTTGCACTGCGCGCGCCAAATCACGGTCTGTGTCGAAGCTGGCAGCGTCAAGCTGGTGACCGGCGCCCCTGCTGGCGAAACTACAGCACGATGCATCGACCGAGGAGTGCCATGATCAATCGTAGGAGCCTGCTTCTAGCCGGCGTTTCTGCCGGGTTCGGCGTCGCTGCCCTGTCAGCCTCAGGCGGACGCCACGCCCGGGCCGCGCAACGCTTCGCCGTGGCACACACCGATGAGGAGTGGCACAAGCTGCTCTGGCCCGCGGCCTACGATGTGCTGCGGCAGCAGGGCACCGAGCAGGCCGGATCCAGCCCGCTCGACCACGAGTTCTCCGCCGGGCGTTACGACTGCGCCGGATGCGCCCAGAAACTCTTCGCCTCGAACACCAAGTTCGACAGCGGTACCGGGTGGCCGAGCTTCTGGAAGCCGCTCGACGGCGCCGTTTCCACCGAAAGCGACAGCAGCCTGATGATGGAACGCACCGAGGTGCATTGCGCCCGCTGCGGCGGCCATCTGGGCCATGTGTTCGACGATGGGCCGAAGCCCACCGGACTGCGCTACTGCATGAACGGCGTGGCGCTGTCGTTCGTCAAAGGAGCCACAGCATGAGCTTTTCCAGAAACCTGTTGCTGGCGGGATCGGCCGCGCTCGTCATCGGCGGCGTCGTCCTGCGCGGACCCGCCCGGGCCGAGGATGTGCGCCTCGCGCCGCCGCCCGCCCTCGACGCCCCCGTCGTGTCGGGCACGCAGACCGCGGTGCTTTCCGGAGGCTGCTTCTGGGGGGTGCAGGGTGTGTTCGAGCATGTGAAGGGCGTCAAGCAGGTGCTCGCCGGCTACTCCGGTGGTGCGGCAGGAACCGCCAAATACGAGACGGTCAGCACCGGCACCACGGGCCACGCCGAGTCGGTGAAGATCGAGTTCGATCCGCACGAAATCAGCTACGGCCGCATCCTACAGGTGTTCTTCAGCGTGGCGCTCGACCCCACGATGAAGGACGCGCAAGGTCCGGACGAAGGCACCCAGTACCGCTCCGAGGTGTTCTACACCTCGCCCGAACAGCAACGCGTCGCCCGGGCTTATATTGCGCAGCTCGATGCCGCGCATTTGTATGGCAAGCCGATTGCCACCCGCGTCGACAAGCTGTCAGGATTTTACCCCGCCGAGGCGTATCACCAGGACTTTCTGGTGAACCATCCCGACTACCCGTACATCGCAGTCAACGACATGCCGAAAGTGGATGCGCTCAAACGCCTGTTCCCGACGCTCTATGTCGAGCAGGCCCACACCACGGGTGCGAGAAGCTGACCAATCGCACCACGGGTGCGAAAAGCTAACCGGACTCGCAGCTTTGGCAATCAGCTGACGCCCATGTAGCTCGCGAGGTCATCATCGCCGCACGGAAATCACAGCAGAAGTACCTCATCTCGACGCCGGGCAAATCATTTTGGGCGTGAGGATTCGAAGCAGGCGGCGAAGTGGCCGACAAGCGGGTTCCAGGTCCTGGCGCCCGCTGCGGGGTATTTCACCTCCATGATCAGAGTGTCGCTATCCCGCTGGATGGCCTTCACATAGAACAGGTTCTCTGCCTGCCTGCCGGACCGCACCGCCCAGCCCGTGTGGCCGGCGGTATAGGTCACCACGGGTGATGAACCCATGGCCGCAACCTCCCCAGCCATGGTTTTCGCGAGCGTGTCGCCATCGGTGCCCGGGCGCCAGAACACGGTGAGTGTGGCGCCATCCGGCCCGGTGAATGTCTGCCCGTCACCAGCCGCCGTTTGCGCCGCCGCCTGCAGCGTGGCTGGATAGCAGATGTCGAAATCATATTTCGTGTTGATGGAGGTCAGCCAGCCCTTCGGGGTCGGGTCGGTTTCCGCGAAGGCGGCATGACACGGCAAAGCGGTGCCAAAAGCTACGCACGCAAACAGGCGGGCTGCATACGGTCGCATAAACATCCTACGGTCCTTTAACGTTCAAGCACGACGCAACAGCTGGGGCGAACTACAATTCATTGCCGCACTGGCCGCGTCAGGACCAGTCGGGATGGGCGTGGTCGAAATCCTGCAGCACGGCATCGGTGCCCGGATCGATCGTCACAACATGATCCTTGTATCGTGCAAGCAGCGAACGCGCGCCTGTATCGCCGGTAAGCCTTACCATTTCATTGAAGAACATCCTGTCCCATACGACAGGATTGCCGCGTTGCTCGCCGCGCACAGGAATCACGATATCGGTTCCTCGCGCAGGATCGTAGGCGTCGATCAGCTGGTTCAACACGGCCGCCGTCACCGTCGGCATATCGCCGAGACAGATCATCGCTGCCTGCGTGTCGTCTGGAACGGCGCCGATCCCGGCTGCAAGACTGGCGGCCATGCCGGTCGCGTAGTCCGGTGCAAACACGAACTCGACCCGACGTCCGGCCAGTGCAGCGCGCACCGCATCTTCAACGTGCCCGGTCACCACGATCACACGGGCAGCGCGGCTTGCGAGCGCCGCATCCACCACCTGCGCCACCATCGCTACCCCAGACGCATCGCGCATCAGCAGCTTGTTCGCGGGCGCCATGCGGGATGACAATCCGGCAGCCATGACCACAGCCGCGATGCGCGGCGGCGTCCTGGGGTTCAGCTGATTGCCCGTCGCGCAAGCGCCGCGCCGCGCCGGGCCGCGACGATTTCCGCCAGAATGGACAGAGCAATCTCGGCAGGCGTGACCGCACCGATGGCCAGTCCCACCGGGCCCCTGATGCGCTGCAGGGCGGCGGTGTCGTGGCCCTGCGCAGCAAGCCGTTCGAGACGCGACTGTTGCGTTTTTCTCGAACCCAGAGCGCCGACATAGAAAGCCGGGCTGCGCAATGCGCGGTCCAGTGCCGGATCGTCCAGCTTGGGATCGTGCGTCAGCGTCACCACCGCGGTGCGCCCGTCCAGCTTCAGCGCGTCTATCGCCTCGTCCGGCCACTCGTGCGACAGGACGACGCCGGGAAATCGTTCCGCGGTGGCGAACGAGGTCCGCGGATCGACCACGGTCACGGCAAAGCCCAGCATTGCCGCGAGCGGGCAGAATGACTGCGCAACGTGCACGGCGCCGATGACGATAATACGGTGTGCAGGCGCCTGAACCTGAAGAAACCAGTGCGCACCATCGATTTCCACGAGGCGGCTTTCGTCGCGCGCCAAGGCGAGGCTGGCCGCGTCCTGCAACGCAATGGGGCCGATCTCGTCGGGCAACAGCATCTGCTCGCCATCCGGCAGGCGTGTCGCCAGCACCAGTGCACGACCCGCCTGGTGTGCGGCGAGCAGTGATTCAAGCGTTGCGGGCTTCAACCGAGGCGCTCCACGAAAACGCTGATCTTGCCGCCGCAGGCGAGGCCGACCTCCCACGCGCGTTCGTTGGTGACGCCGAATTCCAGCAGCTGCGGCGCACCCCCTGCAATCACCGCCGCTGCTGCCTCGGCGACCGCGCCTTCGACGCAGCCGCCGCTGACCGAGCCTTCCATCCGCCCGCTCGATGTCAGCGCCATGCGGCTTCCCGGCGGCCTGGGCGAACTGCCCCATGTCTCCACCACAGTCGCGATTGCGACGTCCTCGCCCGCCGCGTGCCAGGCCGAAGCCTGCTCGAGGATGTCGTCGTGATCCGGCATAGGCGAGTGCTCCGAGCGTCTTGACTGTCAGCGCGTCGATATGGACACGAGGCGCCTCGGCACCAACGCCGTGGGTCAGGTCGTTTTCACGCCCATCGCCTTGAGCACAAGCCGCGTCGTCTTGCCGTGCGGCGGCTTCAGGAACTCGAAACCGGAAAAGAAGCCGGGCTTGTGGATGCCACGAGCGTGGGAGAATTGATAAAAACCTTCGCGCGCATGGTAGGCGCCCATGCCGGACGGGCCGACACCGCCGAACGGCAGGTCCTCCTGTCCGGTATGCACCAGCGTCGAGTTGATCGTGACGCCGCCCGAAATGGTGCCGTCCAGGATCGTCCGTTCCGTCGCGGCATCTTTGGTGTAGGCATACAATGCCAGCGGGCGCGGGCGGCTGTTGACGAACGCGATCGCCTCGTCGAGCGACGCGGTGCGCACCACCGGCAGCACCGGCCCGAAGATCTCGCTGCGCATCAGCCTGCCGTCGAGCGGCGGATCGAGCACCACCGTCGGCGTGAAGCGGCGCACGTTGCCGGTCGTGGTGTCGCGATGGCGCAATACCCGCGCACCGGCTGCCTCCGCCTCCGCCACCAGTTCGGTCAGCCGCTCGTGATGGCGGTCGGAAATGATGGCGGTGTAATCGGGATTGCCGTCGATGGCGGGGAACATCCCCTCGGCCGCGCCGATGACCGATTGCGCGAACGCTTCCGCCGAGGCGGCCGGCACCAGCGCATAATCGGGCGCCGTGCAGGTCTGCCCGGCATTGAAGAACTTGCCGACGGCAACGGATTGCGCGGCCTTGGCCACGTCCATGTCGGGGGCCACGATCACCGGTGACTTGCCGCCGAGTTCGAGCGTCACGGGCACCAGATTTTCCGCCGCGGCGCGCATCACGTCGCGCCCCACATTGGTGGAGCCGGTAAACAGCAGGTGGTCGAACGGCAGCGCGGTGAAGGCGCGCCCGACGGCAACATCACCCTGCACGACGAGCACGTCCTCGGGCGCGAATGCCTGTCCGATCACCCGTGCCAGCAAAGCGGAGGTCGCCGGCGTGAGCTCCGACGGCTTGATCATGCAGCGGTTGCCGGCGGCCAGGATATCGACCAGCGGCCCGAGCGTCAGAAAGACCGGGTAGTTCCAGGGCGCCACGACGCCGACCACGCCGAGCGGCTGATACTCGACACGGTTGCTCGCCGGCCTGAAATTCATGCCGACAGCCCGGCGCTCAGACTTCATCCAGCGTGCCACGTTCTTGCGGGCGTGGGCACAGGCCGCGAGCGTCGGCAGAATTTCCGACATCACCGTCTCGATCTTCGACCGGTTGCCGAAATCGCTGCAGATCGCCTGGATGATGGCGTCCTGCTCGGTCTTCAGGATCGTTTCGATGCGCCGGAGGTTCTCCCGCCGCTTGTCGGCAGCGGGAAACGGCGCATTGGCAAAGGAGCGACGCTGCCGGTCCAGAAAACCCTGCAGCTGCAGCTCGATGGTTGCTTGCGACCCGACCGACTGGTCCAAACTATGCTCCCGCCCTGGCCTGTTTCGGCGACCCTACGAGTTCGGCTCCGCGATTGCACGAAGCCGGATCACGCCGCGCACATCGTCCAGATCTTCGACCGGCTTGCCCTTGCGCAGCACCAGCAAGCGGCCCTCTTTCGCCATCCTGATGGCGGTCGAGCGCACCAGTTTCAGTTTTGTATGCCAGTCCTCGGCGGACAGCGCTCTGGCAGCCTCGGTCGGGCAGATCGACTTTAAAGGCCCCCGCGCCAGCGTGAGGGTCAATATCGCAGCTTCTACGTCATCCATGCGCGCAGGCATGGACCGCGTTGCGGTGCGTCTCAAGCC